>JALUAR010000084.1 GCA_027050975.1 Thermodesulfovibrio sp. | reverse complement strand
ATTAATAACAACAATTAAGCCAAAATGAATTTTCTTATTCTGCTTATGTATCACACACGAATTATACAGTAGCTTAAAACAACTTCATCAGCGGTTGGCTACTTGTATTCTATTTACAATGCTCCTTACCGAAAGTCCAGACCTTTGGTCGAGGTGCTTGACTAACTCGTCTGAATAACTAAAAATATCTTTTTCCTCAGAAGGGAGAATTATTACCTCTGCTTTGCTGCCAGGCTTAAAGGGTAAGAATTTTAAGGCAGGAGCGGAGAAAAAGAAAATTCGCAAAGCACTATTTCAATATTTCCTCAAGAAATGTCCCCTTAATATCTTTTAGCTCCTCTTCTGTATAACCTATAGCCTCTATAGGTTCAAAGACTCTACCTGCTGCAAGCCCTAAAACTTCAAGCCGTTCCCTGAGATTTAAGGGCTTAAAGTCATCTGAAATAACTATAAGATCAATATCACTGTCTTCCCGCGGGTTGCCTTTTGCATATGAACCATAAAGGATAACCCTTGAAGGGGTTATACCGAGCTTTTTTAACTCTTCCTTATATCTTTCTATAATTGTTTTAATTTCTTGTTTTGTTTTAACCATTGGATCACCTTTTCTGTGTTTCTTAGATATTCTCTGGCATTTCTTCAGGATAGCTTCTTATAAGATTATTAAAATCTTCAGGGTATCTTGTTACCACGCTTGCGTTGTTTATTTTTGCCATAAAATCAAAGTGTTCTTGTGGAATATCTAAATCAGCAAGTTTGATCAGATATAAAAGATTATGAGTTTTGGGTGGAACTTTATTGAGTTTTTCAGCAATAATTGCTTTTAAAGTCTTTTCTATTGCCATGTGACACATAAACACAACATATACATACCTTTTTGTATCCAACATATACTTTGCAGTTGTTAAATCATATTCCGCTGAAAGCAGAAAATTTTCTGTGTCTTTTCTCATAATACGTATTATAATACACAAGATATCCCACCTGCCAATCCTATTTTGCAGATTCGCAGAGAGGTTAACGTGTTAACCTTCTTAATTCTCCCTCCAAAAGAATACATGATCAATAAGTGTTCAAACTTTTTATATGTTCAATAATAATGAACAATTATATTTTATGAACAAACTCTGCTTTCTTATTATCTTTGAGATGTCAGCCTTCAACACTTTCAAGCATGCTCCTGCAGAGGGAGCAGAACTCTTTTGTTTTGATATCCGTATCAGTTATGGAGTTGGAAAAATGCATTACACACTTCGGATCAGGGCAGTGTCGTAATCCGTAGAGATGGCCAATCTCATGGACAGCCTCCTTCAGGGCTCTTTCAAGTAACAGGGCCTGATCAATCTCTCCACCGTAGAACTCGTTCTTCAATCTTGTAATCGATATCACTGCCATCCCTTCTGATGGATCAGCCTCTCCGAAGACAAAGTTAAGCCCTGGAACATACAGATCATAATCTATTACACTGAGAGCCATGCCGTCATGATTTTGCCTTATAAGCAATTCGATCAGCTTTGTGGAGTGTATCTGTCCCCTTGCCTTGTTAACAAGCTCCATAGGCATTGATATCTCTTCAGCAATTACGGTCTCCTTTCCAAAAGTCGCCTGGACGTGATCCTTTATCTCCGTCAGGAGCCACCACTGGATCTTACCAATCGGAACCACATATATTCTCTTTGCTTCATGAAACCACATATGACTACTCTCCTTACCGAAATTGAAAATATGAAATAATAATTGATTATATCATTGTAATCTGATAGTATAAAACTAAGATTACAAAAAAACATCTGTCAGGAGTAATTTCATGAAAGAGGCAATGTTATATGAAAAGCTTGAAGAAGAAAAGGTAAAGTGCCATCTATGTCCCCACAGCTGTGTTATAAAACCTGGCAAACGTGGTATCTGTGGAGTAAGAGAAAACAGAGGCGGAGTTCTTTACACCATTGTATATGGCAAAGTTGTGGCAAGTCATATCGACCCAATTGAGAAGAAGCCACTCTTTCACTTTTATCCAGGCTCGCGCTCCTACTCCATTTCCACAGTTGGCTGCAATCTTCGTTGTCTCCACTGTCAGAACTGGGAGATATCACAATACACGAAGCTCCATTCTGATGTTGCCGGTGAGGATGTTACTCCTGAGGATGTCGTGAAAAGGGCTGAGGTGACGGACTGCCAGAGCATCTCATATACCTACACAGAGCCGACTATATATATGGAGTTTGCCTATGACTGTGCCCGTATTGCCCATGAACATGGCATAAAGAATGTCTTTGTCAGTAATGGCTTCACATCCCCTGAGGCAATAGAGCTTATAGCACCCTACCTTGATGGAATCAACGTTGACCTCAAAGGAGATGAAGAGTTTTACAAAAAGATTGCAGGTGCCCGTCTCGGTCCTGTGCTTGACACTATTAAGATCATGAAAGACAAGGGCGTATGGGTGGAGGTTACCACTCTAATCATCCCGGGGCTTAATGACTCAGAGGACTTTCTGAAATGGACAGCAGAGTTCATTGTCTCAGTTGATCCAACTATTCCCTGGCATGTAACCCAGTTTTATCCCGCATACAAACTGACAGACCGACCAAGGACTCCGGTCTCAACCTTACGAAAGGCCAGGGATATCGGCCTCAAGGCTGGATTGAAATATGTCTATGAAGGCAATGTGCCTGGTGAAGGTGGTGAAAATACCTATTGCCCACACTGTGGGGAGCTACTGATTGAGAGATTCGGCTTTCAACTACTGAAGATAAATATGAAGAATGGGAAGTGTAATAATTGTGGTACTGTTATTGATGGCGTTGGTATGCCTTAGAGATTTTTCAGCATCTCCTCCACCATTTCCACATCCTCGGGCGTATCTACCCCAATGGTCTCAAACTCCGTCTCCTTCACCTTAATCCTGTAACCATTTTCAAGGGCACGGAGCTGTTCCAGCTTTTCTGCCTGTTCAAGGGGTGATTGAGGAATCCGGGTAAGCTGCAGGAGCACATTCCTTCTGTAGCCGTAAATCCCGATATGTTTCTTCACTGTGATAGGCGCACTAACAGTATAAAGGTAAAAGCCTGAAGCCCGCTCCACTTTCACACAATCTCTGTAAAATGCAATAGGTGCCCTGGAAAAATAGAGAGCAAAACCCTTCTGGTCTGTCACAACCTTTACCACATTGGGATTAAAGATCTCGTCAGATCTGTCTGTGCTGATACATAGTGTTGCCATGTCAGCCTTAGCATCATCCTGAAGAAGCCGTACCACATCATCAATCATCTCCGGCCTCATAAGGGGCTCGTCACCCTGCACATTGACCACAATATCACAGTTCAGAGCCCTGGCAACCTCGGCAATCCTGTCAGTACCGGAGGGGTGAGAAGCAGATGTCATCACTGCTTTACCACCAAAGCCCTCAACTGTTTCAAGGATTCTCCTGTCATCAGTAGCAACCACAACTTCATCAACAAGCCTTGCCTTCTTTGATGCCTCATACACATACTGAATGAGTGGTTTTCCAAGAAGTTTTATAAGGGGCTTTCCCGGAAGCCTTGTAGAGGCGTATCTTGCGGGAATGATAACAACGGCAGACATTCTCTTTAATCGCCTCCAAAGACCTGTTTTTTGAATGAGGGGTGCATCTTTCTTACATCTCCCACCCTGAGAGTAATCTTGTTTGAGTCAAGATGCTCAAGGAAGGGAAGGGCAAACTTCCTTGTAGTGGTAAGGAGGTCGCGGAACTGGCCCACTGTCATGGTATCGTTTTTTGAATAAAACTCCCTCAGGAGGTTAAGCATCTCCTCATAGTCCTCGCTTCTCAGGTATAACGAATCCGTAATCCGCTTGAGTGTACCCTCATTTGTCATAAGCCTGAGGATATCGTCCATCTCCTTTGGCTTAACATTACAGTACTCTGCAAGCTCCTCTTTTGAGGGTGGCTGGAAACGCTCTTTTTCAAGAAGCCTGACTATCTTATCCTTTATCTCCTGGTAGCTGTCGGTTACAGAAACAGTGAACTCCCTGAGCCTCACAATATCCCTCTCTGCAACTATCTCTTCGGTGAGGGAGAGTATACCCTGGAACACCTCCGGCTTAAGCCCGAAAATCCCTCTTAAGACCTCTTTTGACATACCCGGCTTCAGGGGATTGTTTTTGTGGAATCTCTGGAGGGCATCTATCAGTTTATCCTTCATGCTCTGATAAACATCACCGTGAATAAGAAAGTCACTATACTGATAAACCCTCTTTTCCTTGATCAGTTCCTTCAGTGCCTTATCGCACTCCTTCACCTCAGCATTAATCCAGCCATAAATCCTCTCCCTTAAAAATCCTTTAAGTCCGGACTTCCTTATCTTTGTCTCAATCCGATCCTTTAAAGTGCCCTGTTCAAATATCTCCAGGTCTTTCAGTCCCTCTTTCTTTCGTCTTCTTTTTGCCCATGCATCAAGAATAATACCACCGCCAATGGTCTGAACAGGAGAGAATCTCCTTATAATAAACCTGTCTCCACTGACAGCCAGCACCGGTTTTTCGAGCCTGATCTGGCAGTAAGCACTCTCACCACCCTTTAGCTGGTCGCAGTCATAGAGTATTACCCTGCCTATGACTTCTGATGTGGCAAGATGAAAGTGTATGTTTGTCTTGCTCTTCAGGGGCGGTGCATCCTCCAGGAGTTTTATTCTCACATCTATGCTCTGGGTGGGGCTGAACCTTCCGGGGGTTACCACTGCATCACCCCTTTTGAGGGACTCCTTCTCCACACCCTGGAGATTTATGGCAAGCCTCTGCCCGGCAAGACCCTGCTCAACAGGAGCACCATGGCTATGTAGCCCTCGCACCTTTGATCTGATTCCCGTCGGCAGAATCTCCACATCATCATTAAGGGCTATCTGGCCTGAAAGTACTGTGCCTGTCACAACAGTGCCGAACCCCCTGAGGGTAAACACACGGTCAATGGGGAGTCTGAAAAGCCCGCCCGTACTTTTTGGCGAGACCCTGAGGGCAAGGTCATGGATCTTCTCCTTCAGCAGTTCAATATTCTCTCCGGTCTTTGAAGAGACCGGCACAATCTCGGCACCCTCAAGAAAGGTGCCCTTAACAAAGTCCCTCACCTCTTCAGTGACCAGCTCAAGCCAGTCATCTTCAACTATGTCAATTTTTGTAATGGCAATAATGCCTGATTTGATTCCCAGAAGGTTACAGATGGCAAGATGCTCTCTGCTCTGTGGCATAATCCCTTCGTCAGCAGCAATCACGAGGACGACAATATCAATCCCTCCGGCGCCAGCCAGCATATTCTTCACAAGCCGCTCATGCCCGGGGACATCAACAATCCCTACCCTCAGGCCATCGGGGTACTTGATATCAGCAAAACCGAGGTCAATGGTAATGCCCCGCTCCTTTTCTTCCTTCAGCCTGTCGGGATCAACTCCGGTGAGGGCCTTTACCAGCTGGCTTTTGCCGTGATCAATATGTCCTGCTGTGCCAAGGATTATGTATTTATTCATAGAGCATCATCTTTGCTGTTGGAGTGTAACTCTCTCAATCTATAAATTTTAGCATATTTCCATCTGTTTTTAGAGCGGCAGAGGAGTCAGATCTTGTTATGAAGACAAAGCAAAGCCCTGTTGCTGAAATATCTGACAATATCTGCAGATTGTCTCAGGGCTAAAATCAGGTCTCCATTTAAGTAAGAAAGGGGCGTACAGCAATACGCCTCTATGACAACATTTTTACAGCGGTTTACCAAGACCGGCTGTCTTCAGGATCTCAATGTTAACCCTACGGCCTGAACAGCAGTCTGCCAATTGGCCATCAATCAGCACTGCAGGTACAGTACGGATACCAAGTGCCTTCGCCCTCTCTGCCACCTCGGGGTCATTCATGTCCAGTACATCAATCTCACAGGATGGACATGCAGCCTTTCTGATCTCCTGCACTGTCTCCTCACATGCAGGACAGCCTGCACTGAAGATCTCAATTTTTCTCTTTGTTGCCATTACTAAAACCCCCTTTCATTGAAACTTCTGCTCATAGTATACACCCTGTAGCATGGTACGGAGTCAAGAAAAAAAGATCAATTATCCAGAGCCTCAAGAATCGGACAATCAAGTACAGTGCCTTTGCCGCTACAAGCAGATGTAAGCCTTGCAAGGGCCTTCTTCATTCTTTTAAGGTTTTCTATCTTTTCCTCAATATCCTTAATCTTGGCCTCTGCCCTCCTTTTCACCTCATAGCAGGGGGTGTTTTTATCCAGGCGGAGTGATAAAAGCTCAGAGATCTCCTTCAGCGAAAAACCGAGGGCCTGAGCATGCTTTATAAATCTGATTCGCCTGACCATATCAGGTGGATACTGACGGTAGCCAGATGCTCGCCTTGGCACCTTGGGAAGAAGACCTCTTCTCTCGTAATACCTGATAGTCTCAATATTCACCCCTGCCTCCTTAGCAAGTTGTCCTGTGGTAAGATACCTCATCATCCACCTCCTTTTGATTATTCATTATAAACCCTGTAGTATGGTACCGGGTCAAGGGGTGTGATGAAGAGCTACAGTATCTCAGATTTGTTTCTACCTTTCAAAAGATGCAGAGACTGTTTTGGGAGTGAACTAATGGCTTACGGGATATCAAGGTTGTCAAGGATGGAATAAACCGCCTGAAGGGCCGGACTGTCCTCAGGCAGTTCAAAGATGGGCCTACCCTGAAGGTCATACTCAAAAATGGTGCCATCCTGCGGTACAAGGCCAGCCACCTCAAGCCCTAAATCCTGAGCAAGTTCTCTCAATTGCTCTCCCTCTTCTCCCATCACCCTGTTAATGATCAGCACCTTACGCTCCACATCCAGTTTCAGTTCCTCCACCAGAGAGTCTATCCTCTTTGCCGTCTTTACACCCTTTATTGTTGGATCACTCACCATGAGGAGGAGATTAACATTATGGGTAGTGCGCCTGCTGAGGTGCTCCATGCCTGCCTCATTGTCAATCACCACATAAGGATACTTTTCAGAGAGGACATCGGTGTATTTCCTGATAATATTATTGGCAGCACAGTAACAGCCAGGTCCCTCCGGCCTGCCCATTACAAGAAGATCAAATCCCTTTGCTTCTATAAGGGCCTGGTGGATCTGGTATTCGAAAAGTTCTTCCATACTCATTCCACCAGGCCTCTCTGCACCGGAACGGATAGTCTCAAGGGAAGTCTCTCTCAGAGACCCAACTGTTGCATGAACCTCAACTCCAAGGGCCTCGTTCAGGCATGCATTACTGTCAGCATCAACAGCAAGAATCGGCCCCTTTCTTTTCTCTATAAGATACCGTATGGTTAACCCCGCAATGGAGGTCTTCCCTGTACCGCCCTTACCTGCAAGTGCTATGAGAAAAGACATCTCTTTTTACTCTTCCTGATCCTCTACCTCTGGAAGCATTGTCACAGGTTCTCTTTTCACAAAGGTATTTCTGTAACGCTTCATACCCGTACCTGCAGGGATGATCCTTCCCATTATCACATTCTCCTTCAGTCCTCTGAGTTCATCGATTTTGCCCTCAAGGGCAGCCTCGGTAAGCACCCTTGTGGTCTCCTGGAAGGATGCTGCAGATACCCAGCTGTATGTGCTCAGAGATGCCTTTGTGATACCAAGAAGCATGGGCTTACCTGTGGCTGGCTTGCCGCCCTGAGCCCTCACACGGTCATTCTCCTCAAGGAACTCTATTCTGTCAACCTGGTCGCCTACGAGGAAGTCTGTATCACCAGGGTTCTCGATCTTGATCTTTCTCATCATCTGTCTGACGATAATCTCTATATGCTTGTCATTGATGCTAACACCCTGCAACCTGTAAACCTTCTGGACCTCGTCAACAAGATACCTCTGGAGTTCCTTTGGACCAAGGATGTCAAGGATGCTGTGAGGGTTCACGGCTCCATCCATCAGCTGCTCACCAGCCCTCACCCAGTCACCCTCATGCACGGTGACATGCTTGCCTTTCGGAATCACATACTCCTTCACAGTATCACCAGAGCGGACAACAACAACTCTCTGCCCCTTTGGAGCACTCTTGAACTCTACCACACCATCTATCTCAGAGACAATGGCATGCTCCTTTGGTTTCCTGGCCTCAAAGAGCTCTGCTACCCTCGGCAGACCACCTGTAATGTCCTTGGTCTTGGTGGTCTCCCTCGGAATCTTTGCAAGTATATCACCTGGAGCAACAATGTCACCCTTCTCAACAAGGATATGGGCACCTGCAGGAAGCAGATATCGTGCGGGATGGTTTGTACCGGGTATCTTGAGGGTAGCCTTTCCATGCTCATCCTTGATGGAGATTCGTGGTCTCATGTTCGGCGGATAGTCAATAATAACCTTCTGACTGAGACCAGTTATCTCATCCACCTCTTCCCTTACAGTAACACCTTCCACTATGTCACCAAGGGCGATCCTTCCTCCAACCTCAGTAAGAATCGGCACGGAGTAAGGATCCCACTCAACCAGCTTCTGACCAACCTTTACTGTATCACCCTCATTAACCAGAACCCTTGCACCATAAACCAGGGTGTATTTCTCCTTCTCCCTGCCAGCCTTATCCACAATGGCAATGGTGGCATTTCTGTTCAGAACAACAAGCACACCCTCACGGTTCCGGACGGCATTGAGGTTGGAGAACTTTACCTGACCGGAGTGCCTTGCCTCAAGCACTGCCTGCTCAACTGCCTTTGTAGCTGTACCACCTATGTGGAATGTTCTCATCGTAAGCTGGGTGCCTGGCTCACCAATGGACTGGGCAGCAACAATACCCACTGCCTCGCCAATCTCAACAGGTCCACCCCTTGCCAGGTCTCTGCCATAGCAGGTGGCACAGACACCAAACCTGGTCTGGCAGGTAAGCACGGAACGTATCTTAAGTCTGTCAATACCAGCCTCGATAATCCTCTGTGTTACCTCTTCATCTATCTCATGTCCGGCCTTCACAATAAGCTCGCCTGTCACAGGGTCTTTCACATCTTCGGAAGCGGTTCTTCCAAGAATTCTCTCCTCAAAAGGCTGAATGATCTCTCCACCCTCTACAAGAGCGGTTACGATTATTCCATCTGTTGTGCCGCAGTCCTTCTCCGTGATAATCACATCCTGGGCAACATCAACAAGCCTTCTTGTAAGGTAACCGGCGTTTGCCGTCTTAAGGGCCGTGTCAGCAAGACCCTTACGTGCACCATGGGTGGAGATAAAGTACTGCAACGGACTCAGTCCTTCTCTGAAGTTCGCTGTAATAGGTGTCTCAATGATCTCACCAGAGGGCTTTGCCATCAGACCTCTCATACCAGCCAGCTGCCTGATCTGAGCTGCCGAGCCCCTTGCACCCGAGTCAGCCATCATAAAGATACTGTTGAAGGCACGCCTTTCCTTGAGTTCCTCCTCCGAAAGCTCCTTCCCGTCTTCAGCTCCAAGTTCGCGCATCATCTCTTCAGCGACCTTCTCCGTAACATTTGCCCAGATATCAATGACCTTGTTGTAACGCTCACCCTGTGTGATAAGACCATCGGCATACTGCTTGTACACCTCAAGAACCTGCTGCTCCGCCTCTTTTATCAACTCAGCCTTCTTGGAAGGAATATGCATGTCCTTCATGCATATTGAGATTCCGGAACGTGTTGCATACTCAAAGCCGAGACGCTCCACATTGTCAAGGAAGACAACAGTTTGCCGTTTTCCTATCCTCTTGTAGCAGTAGTCTATGAGGTTCTGAAGTTCCTTCTTTGTTAAAACCTTGTTTACGAACTGGAAGGGAATTCCTTCTGGAAGTATCTCGCTGAAAATCACCCTTCCTACGGTGGTATCCACCATCTCTCCGTTTATCCTCACCTTTATCTTTGCATGCTCGGAGACAATCCCTGCATCATAGGCATTCCGCACCTCTTCTGGATCTGCAAATACCATCCCCTCGCCCCTGGATCCATTCTTCTCTTTTGTGAGGTAGTAAATACCAAGCACCATATCCTGCGTGGGGAAGACAATGGGCTTTCCATGGGCAGGTGAGAGCAGATTATTAACACTCATCATCAGCACCCTTGCCTCTATCTGCGCCTCGATGCTCAGTGGTACATGAACAGCCATCTGGTCACCGTCAAAGTCCGCATTGTATGCTGTACAGACAAGGGGATGGAGCTTTATGGCCTTTCCTTCAACCAGTACAGGGTCAAATGCCTGAATACCGAGCCTGTGCAGAGTCGGGGCCCTGTTCAGTAGCACAGGATGCTCCTTGATCACATCCTCCAGGGCATCCCAGACCTCGTCGGTCTCCATCTCTACAAGCTTTTTGGCCTGCTTTATTGTAGTGGCATAGCCCTTCTCCTCCAGTTTGTTAAAGACAAAGGGCTTGAATAGCTCCAGTGCCATAATCTTTGGCAGTCCACACTGATGAAGCTTAAGCTCCGGACCAACCACGATAACGGACCTTCCAGAGTAGTCAACCCTCTTACCCAGGAGGTTCTGCCTGAATCGGCCCTGCTTGCCCTTTATCATATCGCTCAGGGACTTCAGGGGCCTCCTTGAGGATGCCTTCATCGCCTTGGTACGCTTGCTGTTGTCAAAGAGGGCATCCACTGCCTCCTGAAGCATCCTCTTCTCATTCTTTATAATTACACTCGGAGCCTTTAGTTCGATCAGTCTCTTTAGCCTGTTATTCCTGTTAATCACCCTTCTGTAAAGATCGTTCAGATCGGATGTGGCAAACCTTCCACCATCCAGATGAACCAGTGGGCGGAGTTCAGGAGGAAGCACCGGGATAACATCCATGATCATCCACTCAGGCTTGTTGCCTGACTTCCTGAATGCCTCCACAACCTTCAGCCTCTTTGTGAGTTTCCTCTTCTGGCCTATGGAGGAGGAATCCTGTATCTTCTGTCTCAGTTCTTCACTCAGTTTATCAAGGTCAACCTTTCTGAGAAGCTCCCTGATTGCCTCGGCACCCATACCTGCCTTGAAAGCACTTCCGTGCTCGGCAAGCATTTTTTTGTATTCCTCTTCGGAAAGGAGCTGTTTTTCCTTAAGAGGGGTATCACCCGGGTCTATGACTATGTAGCTCTCGAAATAAAGAACACGCTCCAGCTGCCTCATCGTCATATCAAGGAGAGTGCCGATCCTGCTTGGCACGCCCCTGAGAAACCATATATGGGCAACCGGGGTGGCCAGTTCTATATGTCCAAGACGCTCACGCCTTACCCTTGAATGAGTAACCTCAACACCGCATTTGTCACAAATAACCCCTCTGTGCTTCATCCTCTTGTACTTACCACAGAGGCACTCCCAGTCCTTGATAGGACCGAAGATCTTTGCACAGAACAGACCGTCCCTTTCGGGCTTGAAGGTCCTGTAGTTTATTGTTTCAGGCTTTTTGACCTCTCCGTAAGACCACTCTCTGATCTTGTCAGGAGAGGCAAGCTTGATCCTTATAGCATCGAATTCCTTCGGATTTTTTGGTCTCTGATACAGTGAATAAATATCTTCTAACAATTTTTATTCCCCCTTTTTCTTTTTCTCTAAGAGCTCCACATCAAGACATAAGCTCTGGAGCTCCTTGACTAAAACATTAAAGGATTCTGGAACGCCTGGCTCAAGTGAGGCATCACCCTTTACAATCGCCTCGTACATCCTGCCTCTACCCTGCACGTCATCACTCTTTACAGTCAGGAATTCCTGGAGGGTATAGGCAGCACCGTATGCCTCTAATGCCCACACCTCCATCTCACCCAGTCGCTGACCACCAAACTGGGCTTTTCCACCAAGTGGCTGCTGCGTAACGAGTGAGTATGGTCCGATTGAACGGGCATGTACCTTATCATCAACAAGGTGATGTAGTTTCATCATGTACATGTAGCCCACTGTAACTGGTCTGTGGAAGGGCTCTCCAGTTCTGCCATCATAAAGCGTAATCTGCCCGTCTGTGGGAAGCCCTGCCTTCTTCAGAAGCGCCTTTATCTCCTTCTCACTTGCAGCCTCAAAAACAGGACATGCCACATGAAGCCCCAGTGCCCTGGCTGCCCAGCCAAGATGTGTCTCCATAATCTGACCGACATTCATCCTGGAAGGCACACCAAGGGGATTGAGAACTATATCAACAGGGGTACCATCGGGCAGATATGGCATATCTTCTTCAGGAAGCACCATAGCGATAACACCCTTGTTTCCGTGTCTTCCAGCCATCTTATCACCGATCTGTATCTTGCGCTTCATGGCGATGTAGACCTTGATCAGCTTGTTCACACCAGGTGGAAGCTCATCGCCCTTTTTGATCTGTTCAATCTTCTCATCAAACAACTTCTGGAGTCTCTTAACCTCCTCCTTGATTGCCTTTAACCTTTCATCCACCTCTGCCTGTAATGCAGCATCCTTAAGCTTTATACGATTCAGATACTGGTCCTTGATCTCATCAAGCACCTTCTTGGTCAGCTTCTGCCCCTTTTTACATAACGGCGTCTTCACCCTTGGAATCTTCACATCTTCGGCAACTGTTTTTCCTGAAATCAGGTTTCTGATCTTTATATATCCCTCTTCCTTCACTATACTGATTCTGTCCTCTAAATCCCTCTGAAGCCTCCTGATCTCTTCCTCTTCTATACTCTTGTGCCTGGCATCCTTCTTAACACCCTTACGGGCAAAGACCTTAACATCCACCACTGTGCCGGTAGTACCAGGAGGCACCCTTAACGATGTATCCTTAACATCCTCAGCCTTCTCACCGAAGATAGCTCTCAGAAGCTTCTCTTCGGGAGTAAGCTGGGTCTCACCTTTTGGCGTTACCTTACCAACAAGTATATCTCCCGGATTAACCTCGGCACCGATACGTATGATACCGCTTTCATCAAGATCTTTTAGTGCCTCTTCACCCACATTCGGTATGTCACGGGTAATCTCCTCAGGACCAAGCTTGGTCTCTCTTGCCTCAACCTCGAACTCCTCTATATGTATGGAGGTATAAACGTCATCCTTTACAAGCCTCTCGCTTATAAGGATTGCGTCCTCAAAGTTATATCCGCCCCAGGGCATAAAGGCCACCAGCACATTCTTTCCAAGTGAAAGCTCTCCAAGATCAGTGCATGGCCCATCAGCAAGGAGATCGCCCTTTTCCACCTTCTGTCCCGGCTTTACCACAGGCTTCTGGTTAAAACAGGTTCCCTGGTTTGACCTGAAGAATTTCAGCAGGTTGTAAATATCCACTCCACCGCCATCCTCAGTCACTCTGACCACTATTCTTGTGGAGTCAACACTCTCAACGATTCCGCTTCTTCTTGCTATCACTACAACACCGGAGTCCCTGGCAGCAATCCTTTCCATTCCCGTTCCAACCACAGGTGCCTCTGACCTGATCAGTGGCACTGCCTGACGCTGCATGTTCGATCCCATCAGCGCCCTGTTAGCGTCGTCATTTTCAAGGAAAGGAATCAGTGATGCTGACACACCAACAATCTGCTTTGGTGAGACATCCATGTACTGGACATCTTCCGGGGGAACCATCTTGAAGTCTCCTGCCTGCCTTGCGGGAACAGCCTCACCAATAAGACGTCCCTTTTTGTCGACCGGAGCGGTTGCCTCAGCAATAATGTACTTCTCACCGTCTATTGCCGTAAGATACTCTATCTCATCGGTAATCCTTCCGTTCTTGACCTTCCTGTAAGGAACCTCAATAAACCCGTACTCATTCACCCTGGCATAGGTCGCCAAGGAGGTAATAAGTCCGATATTAGGACCTTCAGGCGTCTCAATTGGACATATCCTTCCGTAATGGGTTGGATGGACGTCCCTGACCTCAAAGCCTGCACGCTCTCTTGTAAGACCACCAGGACCAAGGGCACTCAGCCTCCTCTTGTGGGTAATCTCGGAAAGGGGATTGGTCTGGTCCATAAACTGACTCAGCTGACTGGAACCAAAGAACTCCTTCACTGCAGCCATGACTGGTTTTGCATTGATTACATCATGAGGCATTGCATCCTCAAGCTCCGTAAGGGTCATCTTCTCCTTCATGGCTCTTTCCATCCTCACCAGACCGATCCTGAACTGGTTCTCCAGCAACTCACCAACGCCACGGACTCTTCTGTTTCCAAGGTGATCTATGTCGTCAACCTCTCCGTGGCCGGTTCGCAGGCCGAGCAGGTATTTGACAATTTCTATGATATCTTTATCAGTAAGAACCCTCACCTCAAGGGGGATGTCGAGACCAAGCTTTTTGTTGATCTTCAACCTTCCCACAGGTGAAAGGTCATAACGCTTCTCATCAAAGAAGAGCCCATTAAACAGTTCCTCTGCAGCCTCCACTGTGGATGGCTCTCCGGGCCTGAGCTTTTTGTAAATCTCTATAAGGGCCTCTTCCTTTGTATTAACACCGTCGGTAATGATTGTATCCCTGAGCGACGGCAGGTACCTGACGTTGTCAATAAACAGAAGCTCTATTTCTTTAAGCCCTAAGGAGATAATCTGATCAAGAACCTCCTCTGTTATTGGATCATTACTCTCGAGTATGATCTCTCCTGTCTCAGGATCTATGATATCCTTTAGGGTAACACGGCCAATGATCTCTTCACGCGTAACAGGAATCTCTTTGATTCCCGCATTATTCAGTTTCCTCAGGGCAAGCTTCGTGATCTTGCTACCTTCTCTCACTATTACATCATCTGTCTCAGGGTCTCTTACCTCTACCTTTGACCTTGTGCCGGCAAGTATCTCTGATACCGGTCGTGTAAAACTGTCTCTGCCTTGAATCTTGATAATCTCGGATGGATAGAATATCCTTAGCAACTCCTCTTTGTTATAGCCAAGAGCCTTCAGAACAATAGTGGCGGGGATCTTCTTCCTTCTGTCTATCCTCACATAAAGAAGATCCTTCGTATCAAACTCAAAGTCAAGCCATGAACCACGGGCAGGAATAACCCTTGCGGTGTACAGAGGTCTACCACTTGCATGTGTTTTTGTCTTGTCAGGGCTGAAGAATACGCCGGGGCTACGGTGCAGCTGACTGACAATCACTCGCTCTGTACCATTAATAATAAAGGTACCCGTTTCGGTCATGAGAGGGAGTTCTCCCATGTACACTTCCTGCTCCCTTGACTCCTTAAGAACCTTCCTGTCATCCTCTTCTATTTCGTAGAGATCAAGGCGAACATTTATCTTCAGCGGAGCACCATAGGTAATCCCCTTCTCAATACACTCCCTTGGTGTAAATTTCGGCTCCCCTATTGAGTACCCTAAAAACTCTATCGTTGCAGTTTCATTGTAATCGGATATGGGAAAGACACTCTTAAAGGCAGCCTGCAGTCCGATCTCCTTCCTCTCAGCCGGAGGCACATCTTTCTGCAGAAACCTTTCATATGACGTCTTCTGAAACTCAAGCAGATAGGGTACATCAAGTAAGGGAGGCACCTTACCAAAGTTTATTCTTTCTCTTAAAACCTCTGCCATGGCTCTCCTTTCAAGTATTGTTTTTAGGTATTGGGTTTAAGGTGTTAGGCTAAGGAATCCCTCCACCACCTAACACCTGTACCCTGAAATTTATTTTATCTCGACAGTTGCTCCCTGCTCCTCCAGCTTTGCCTTGATGGCCTCAGCCTCATCCTTGGAGACACCCTCCTTCACAGGCTTTGGAGCACCATCAACAAGGGCCTTAGCCTCCTTCAGACCGAGACCGGTAATCTCTCTGACCACCTTAATGACCTGAATCTTCTTATCTCCGGCAGCAGAAAGGATTACATCAAAGCTGGTCTTCTCCTCAGCTGCAGCCTCTGCAGGAGCACCTGCAGCTGCTCCGGGTGCTGCTGCAACTGCTACAGGAGCTGCTGCCTGAACTCCGTAGCGCTCCTCAAACTCCTTAATAAACTCTGACATCTCCAGAATGGTCATTTTATCAAAGAACTCAAAAACCTGTTCCTTTGTAATCTCTGCCATATCTCAAAACCTCCTTTATCTGTTATGAAAATTATTTCCCTGATGAATCCCAGGGTGCTGTTTAACCTTCTGATGCCTTCTTATCCTTTAAGGCATTAAGAGCATATCCGAGCTTCTGAACAGTAGCCTGAAGTAGTGAAGCCATCTTCGACATAGGAGCAGCCATTGCACCGGCAAGCATGGCAAGCTGAACATCTCTGGAAGGAAGCTTGGCAACCTGCTTAAGGCCTTCCAGGTCAACAAACTTGCCCTCAATAACACCACACTTGATCCCGAACTTCTCGTTTTCCTTGCTGTAATCGATTACCTTCTTAGCAACAATTACAGGATCATCATAGCCAATAGCAATACCTATTGGCCCGACAAACTCATCCTTCGCAGCAGCAACAGGCGTCTCTTCTGCCGCAATCTTTGCCAGGGTATTCTTTACAACACGATACTCAAGATCAGCCTCCTTGAGCATCCTGCGCATCTGGGACATCTCAGCTACTGTAAGCCCCTTGTAGTTTGTCAGGACTATACCCTTGGCCCTGGCAAACTTCTCTTTCAGGAGTTCAATCTCCTTTGCCTTTTCCTTTCTGGTTTTCAGTTTCTACCTCCTTTCCCAGAGACAGCACCACAACGGATCCAGAAACACACGGTCAGGCAACTATCCTGACACATCCAAATCCACACAGGTCTCGGTAGGCTGGCGAGCACATCACCATTTAAAAACCTACTGTCTCTGACCCAAGACTCAACCAGGTAAAACCTGGACTGTATTTAACAAATCAAACTATCAGGTACTGGACAAAAAATTCTCCAAAACAAAGCATTCGAAACTCTATGCTGCCTTCTTGGTTATGGTATTAATATCAACCTTGATTCCGGGCCCCATTGTGGACGAAAGGGTAACCCTCTTTATATACTTACCTTTGGCAGCAGAAGGCTTTGCCCGCAAAACAGCATCTATGGCTGTCTTTATATTATCGATCAGTTTTTCCCTGTCAAAAGAGACCTTACCCACAGGCATATGAACAATACCTGACTTCTCAACCTTATAATCAACCTTTCCAGCCTTTATCTCTTTAACAGCCTTTGCCACATCAAATGTTACTGTTCCTAATTTTGGGTTGGGCATCAACCCCCTGGGGCCAAGAATCCTACCCAGTTTCCCCACCATTCCCATCATATCAGGTGTGGCAACAGCCTTATCAAACTCAAGCCATCCCTTCTGTATCTTCTCCACCAGATCCTCTGCACCTACATAGTCAGCTCCTGCCTCAAGGGCCTCCTTCTCCTTCTCGCCTTTGGCAAAAACAAGAACACGCACCTTTTTCCCTGTACCATGAGGAAGCACCACAGTGCCCCTCACCATCTGGTCAGACTTCCTCGGATCAACACCAAGATTTATTGCCAGATCAACGCTCTCATCAAAGTTCGCATAGGCAAGTTCCTTAACAAGGTCTACTGCCTCCTCTATGCTATACTCCCTGGTCCGCTCCACCTTCTTCTTTGCCTCTATGATCTTCTTACCACCCATTTCCTCTATATACCTCCTTAAAAATTTATAGTCAATTCGCTCTCTACAGTCAGGTTACTCCACAACCTCCACACCCATGCTTCTGGCTGTTCCCATTATTATCTTCATGGCCTCATCTATTGTATAGGCATTAAGGTCCGGCATCTTGGTCTCGGCTATCTCCCTTACCTGGGCAAGGGTAATCTTACCAACCATATCCTTACCAGGCTCAGAAGAGCCCTTTATGATTCCCGCAGCCTTTTTGATCAACTCTGATGCAGGAGGTGTTTTTGTAATAAAGGTAAAAGACCTGTCTGAGTATACCGTAAGAACAACGGGGATAATGGTATCACCCATTGCCTCTGTCTTGGCATTGAACTGCTTGCAAAAGTCCATTATATTGATTCCATGGGGACCAAGAGCAGGACCCACCGGTGGTGCAGGCGATGCCTTACCCGCAGGAATCTGGAGTCTAACCTCTGCTATTACTTCCTTTGCCATTTTATCCTCCTCAAAATTTTACTTCCTTTATATTCAAAATCCCATAATAATTAAGGGATACTGCACCTGGTTCTGTTTTTTTATGGTTTATATCTTTCTCCTGAGAGAGTTGCGTCCTGTCGTAAAGACCAATCAGTCTGTCTTTTCAACCTGATAGAAATTCAATTCCACAGGGGTCTGCCTTCCAAAAATACTGACCATAACCTTTAACCTTCCATGGTCAAGGTCTATCTCATCAATCACACCATTGAAGTTTGTAAAGGGACCGTCAATAATCCTGACCTTCTCACCCTTTTCATACTGTGTCTTTGGTGGCTGCTGAGGAGCACGCTCAATCTGCTGGATTATAACCTCCACCTCCTCCTCCGGAAGCGGCACAGGCTTGGCACCACCAACAAACCCCGTCACTCTTGGCACACTTCTCACAAGGTGCCAGGTCTCATCATTCAGCTCCATCTCTACCAGGATGTATCCAGGATAAAACTTCTTGTCCCGCTCCTGCTTCTTTCCGCCCCTCAACTCAATAACACGTTCGGTAGGAATCAGGATACGTGAAATCTTGTCCTGCAAACCCTTCCTCTTGGCCCTCTGTTCAATGGAGGACTTAACCTTTTCCTCAAAGCCAGAATAAGTATGAACAACGTACCAGTTCTTCCCCATAGCACCTACCTTAAAAGAAATTTAACAAACCTTGTTAAGAGCAGATCCACAATTCCAAGGAAAACAGCCACTATCAGCGTAGAAATTATCACCACCCACGTAGAGCCAATCAATTCCTCCTTACTCGGAAAAACCACCTTCTTTGTCTCAAGCTTGACTTCTCTTAAGAAATTCTTGATTCTTTCAAACATGCCAACCTCTTCTATCTGTGGATTGATCAGCCATCCCAAACCAGGAGTCAGAACACCTTAAAAAGAGCATAAAAAACAGACAGTTACATGTCTGATACGCCCAGCACCTTCACTGACTCTACTGACCAGATTTAAAAATAGTTTAAACCTGGATTACATAGTAACCCAGGTTTAAATGGCAGGCCAGGCAGGACTCGAACCCACAACCCCCGGATTTGGAGTCCGGTGCTCTACCAGTTGAGCTACTGGCCTATGCCTTTGTCTCTTTATGTACTGTATGCTTTCTACAGTGTCTACAATACTTCTTTAACTGTAATTTATCAGGCGTATTCTTCTTATTCTTTGTTGTCGAATAGTTTTTGTTCTTGCACTCAGTGCACTGTAAAAGTATTATGTCTCTCATCTGCGCTGACTCTCCCTACTCTAATATCTTGGTAACAACACCGGCTCCTACCGTACGTCCACCTTCCCTGATTGCAAACCTCAATCCCTCTTCCATTGCCACTGTCGTGATCAGTTCAACCTCTATGTTCACGTTGT
>JALUAR010000083.1 GCA_027050975.1 Thermodesulfovibrio sp. | reverse complement strand
CCCTCCGCATCTTTTCACTGTTGTGAACATTTATCCTTTTTAAAGTCCGTTTTAAACAAAAAAAAATTTAAAAATATTTGTCAAAAAAAAGATGAAATATGTCAAGACATTATTTTCAGAGAATGGTAAAATTTTTACATGCCTCACTCGACAACAGAAACAATACATGAGAAGGCAAATAAAGAGGTAACCGAGGCTCATGAATATAGAGATCCGTTAGAATATTTAAAAGACGAGCTAAAACTACTTGATCTCAGACTTTTACGACTTTTAATTATCAGAACAAATCCTGATACACCAGAGCCTCAGAACAAAGGGCTTTATGTCACTTCCGAAGAGATTTTCTCACTTCTGAACGGCAATACTACAGCCGCAAAGAAGAATCGCCAGCAGTCTGCCGGACTCGATTCAATTAAGAATGAAATCGACCAATTAAACAGTAAAATCATCAAAAAGATTTCCCTGAATAGCGATCTACCCATGATGAAACTGTGTAGAATCTTTAATCTCAACAGATTTGAAATACAGACTCTTCTCATTGCAATGGCTCCTGAGATAGACAAAAAATATGAAAGGATTTATGCCTATTTCAATGATGATATAACAAATAAAAGTGCAACCGTCTCTTTAACACTTGAACTCCTCTGCAGCAACTTTTCTGAGAAACTGCATTTCC
This sequence comes from Thermodesulfovibrio sp., assembly GCA_027050975.1. Taxonomy (GTDB): domain Bacteria; phylum Nitrospirota; class Thermodesulfovibrionia; order Thermodesulfovibrionales; family JdFR-85; genus JALUAR01. The sequence goes on along the minus strand of JALUAR010000083.1, from coordinate 18,765 downwards.
AAAGATTTTTCTCTTCCTACTCACCTCTTTTTTACTTTGACCTGATAAGTTACAGGGAAAACCAACAGGTTCAAAACAGTATAAGCATGAGCTTTCGGATAAATGACAGAATCAAGGATTTTCTTCTGGGGATCAACTCAATCTCAAACGATCTTCTGGACATCGTTACTCTGGAATATGAGGATAATATTAAAGAGACAACACACATAGAAATGGATAATGATACATACCGTAAAATTCTGAACATACTGCAAACAGGCCGTGAAACCAATATCCTTTTCTGGGTTCACGGTTCAACAGAGCATGAGAGATATAACTCGGTTAAGAATGCATGCAAATCATTATCTCTGCCTTTGATAAAAACAGATATAGAGCTTCTTGTAGACTCGCCGGATGTTCGGAAGATCCTTAAAAAGATATATCTGGAGTCAGCCCTTTATACTGCCCCGGTCTTCCTCTCTGGCGGAGACCTACTGCTCAGTGGCCATGATAAAGGGAGAATCATCAAAAAGCATCTCTTTAATATACTTTCTAATCTTTCCTGGATAACCTTTATAAGTGCCGATTCCAAAGCCCCTTATGATATCGGCTTCATTAACAATCGATTTTTTAATATCGAATGCAGCCTCCCTGAATACAACAGAAGGCTCGAATGCTGGAAACATCTTCTGAACTATACGAAAATCCCTCTATCGGAAATAAAGGAACTGGCCGGAAGATTTGTTTTTACTGAAACACAAATAAACCAGATTGTCAAGCAGGCATTAGAGAATAAAATCCCTGATGAACTAAGTTTAGATGATATTTATCGGGCAATCCATACCATTTCATCTCCTTCGCTTAATTTCTACGCTCGTAAAATCAAGCATCATTACGGATGGGATGATATCGTATTGCCTCCTGATAAAAAAAGACAGTTAAAAGAGATCTGCAACTATATAAAATTCAAACATCTGGTCTATTACCACTGGGGATATGAAAGAAAGCTTGCCCTCGGAAAAGGACTTAACATCCTTTTTTCAGGTCCTTCTGGAACGGGAAAGACAATGGCTGCAGATGTCATTGCCGGTGAACTTGGCCTCGAACTATACAGGATCGACCTCTCTCTGATTGTAAGCAAATACATCGGCGAAACGGAAAAGAACCTTCAGAAGGTTTTCAATGAGGCATCATCAGGTAATCTGATACTCTTCTTTGATGAGGCTGATGCCCTTTTTGGTAAAAGAACAGAGGTAAAGGATGCTCATGACAGATATGCAAACCTTGAAACAAACTATCTCCTTCAGAAGATGGAGGAACATGAGGGCATTATTATTCTTGCCACCAATCTCAGCAAAAACATGGATGAAGCCTTTCTGAGAAGAATGCATTTTACCGTTGAATTTCCTTTTCCCGACGAACGACACCGGGAGTTAATCTGGAAAAAGACATTCCCTGAAAGGGCACCCCTTTCGGATGATATTGATTTCAAGTTCCTCGCGGAAAGACTGAAACTCTCAGGGGGAAATATCAAGAACATTGCACTTACTGCAGCCTTTTATGCTGCAGAGGAAGGCACTGACATCGAGATGCGACACATCATATTTGCAACAAAACGGGAGTTTCAAAAAATGGGCAAGCTATGTATGAAAGGTGATTTCGGAGACTATTATCATCTCATTGAGGAGGATTTAAGGGGATGAGTGACTTTACGGTAATAGGTGATGTCGGTGAGACCCTGAAGAAATTACTAGAAGACGATCCATGGATCGGAATAAGTCCCAGACCGGAGATAACATTCAAATCACCAAAGGAAGTAAAAGACGACAGCGGCAGTTCAAATAAGGTCTCCCTTTATCTCTACCATATACAGGAAAATTCGTATCTCAAAAATACCGAACCTGTAAAGACCAATGATTCTTTAATAAAGATTCCTCCCCTCAGTCTCGACCTGTATTACCTTATCACACCATACAGTGATGACAAAACACAGGAAAAATATATACTGGGCAAGGTAATGCAGATCTTTCATGACAATGCAATTTTAACCGGTACAGTGCTGCAGGGCTCCCTCTCTGGCACGGATAATGAGCTGAAGATTATATTCAGTCCCGTTTCCCTTGACGATCTTACAAAAATATGGAGTGCCTTTCAGGATGTGGCATACAGACTTTCCGTCACATATATGGTTACTCCTGTAAGGATTGACTCAACCGTGACAGAGGCTGTTAGCAGGGTTATCTCTAAGGATACGACCTATTCTCAGGCGATACTGAAAAGGTAGGAGGTAATATGCCCGGTCCAGGATTATACGAAACCGAAAGGTTCATGGTCACAGAGGGTGAGAAGATAACAACAAAACTCACATTTGCACTCTGGCTTGAGGATGATTATACAAGGGAGGCACCCCTCGGACATATCAGGCTCTCACTTAAGGATAGAACAGTTAAACCAAGGAAAAATCTTAATGGTTACTACTGTTTTACTGATCTCCCTCACGGAGAATATGAGATCAGTATAGAGTCGGAATACTATCATGCGAAAAAAGAAAGAATCAACACTGCAGAACTGAATCCGAAAAATCCCGTAAAGAAGATCATCCTTGTTCCGAATGCCACATATCCTTTTCCGGCTCATGCGACCCTTGTAAGAGGACTGTTGAAAGATACCGAACCGGTCAAGGATGCGGAGATAAAGGTTACAGGACATGAGATCCGTACCAGAACAAACTCAAAAGGTGAATTCGTACTCTATTTCAAGGGCATAAAAAGCGAGAAACTGACTATCAAGTTCACAAAAGAGGACAAGAGTAAAAGGGTTGAAGTAACCGTAAAAGAAGGGGAGACCACATCTCTGGGAATAGTCTCGTTTAGTTAATTTAAACATTAAGGAGGTGAAAAAAAATGGGTAATACCGTAAATCTGACATTAAAAATCAACGTGGTTAATGGTCCGAGTTTGTCTGTATCTGAGACAGCCAACATTGAGGCATACGATAAGATCGATGTAACTGTCGAGGCCGAAGCTTCAGACAAGGCAGTGGAGATTCAACCCGGTGCATCCGGTCAGATTCATATGTTGCTGATCAGGTCAAACAAATACAGTGATGCCCTGACCTTCAAGGTACATGAAACCGGTGCAACCCCGGTCTCTCTGGATCAACCCCAGCTCTATTTAGGAAAGGGTGCCGTAGGACTACTCGGAGCCCAGGTTGACAAGTTGTTCTTCTCTAACGCAACTACAGAGGATGCGAACATCGAGATATTTGTCTGCAGGGATGCAACACCATGACCCAGGAATCGTATCTATTTACAATGACCCTTGCCGAAAGCTCCGACTGTCAGTCGGGGATGAAGGCAAGAATAGTAATAAAGATTCCTTTTCCTTGCATTGGAAGCCCCGACCTCTGGTCGGGGAGCTTCACACGGAGTCTATCGAAATAATTTAATGTAACTTTAGAGAGGAGGATAATATGCCAGAGTATCTATCACCAGGTGTATATGTAGAGGAGATCGAGATCGGTTCAAAACCGATTGAAGGGGTCAGCACAAGCACAGCAGGATTTATAGGTATGACGGAAAGGGGTCCCCTGAGCCCACGTCTGATAACCAGTTTCAGTCAGTTCAGCAGGCTTTATGGCGGATATCTCTCTGACTCCTTTACAACCTATGCTGTAGAGGGATTCTTTGCAAACGGAGGTCAGAGATGTTTCATAGCTCGTGTAGTTAAAGACGGGGCTGATGTTGCTTCATCACCTGATGAACTCTCACCACTGGAGATTAAAGCAATTGGTCCAGGACAGTGGGGTAACCGTATTGCTGTAAGAGTGGAGGATGCATCTTCTGGAGACTCCAATCTATTCAAACTTGTTGTTGCTTACTGGTCTGACACACAACCTGATCTCAATGAAGAAGGAGAAAATGAAGAAGAGAAGAAAAAGAAGTTCAGAGCATTACTGGAGAGTGCATCCCTTGTCGAACTCTTTGATAATCTCTCAACTGATCAGACATCACCCGATCACTATCTGAAAAAGGTTAACGGTATATCCAATCTCATAGAGATTACAGAGACTACCTCCACCGATCGTCCATCAAACACAAGTGGGAAATTCATGGTTTCTCTCAATGGCGGAAGTGACGGAGCAGCCAATCTTACACGTGATGATATGCGAGGTGACCCATCTGCAGCACCTGGAGCAAAGACAGGGCTTACGGCATTCACGGAGATTGATGAGGTCTCGATTCTCTGCGCCCCTGATATCTATTCATCCTCCTTTGACATCAGTGGAAGGCAGAGTTTTGTAGACGACATTCTTACACATTGCGAGACCTTGAAGGATAGATTTGCAATAATAGACGTGCCTTCCGGCACATCAGACATATCCAGTCTGTCACTGTCAACAAGTCCTTTAAGGCAATCCAAATACGGTGCTGTTTATTATCCCTGGATAAAGGTTTACGACCCTCTGACAAAGAGAAAGAAACTGATTCCTCCTTCAGGCCACATTGCTGGCATATATGCCAGGACAGACAACCAGAGGGGTGTCCACAAGGCACCGGCAAATGAGACAGTCCGCGGAGCCATAGAGGTTGAGTTTCCGATCACAAAGGGAGAACAGGATATTCTGAATCCGAGAAACATCAATTGTATAAGGAGCTTTCCCGGAAGAGGCATTCTTGTATGGGGAGCCCGTACAATGAGCCTCGACTCACTCTGGAAGTATATCAATGTACGCCGCCTGTTTATCTATCTGGAGGAATCCATTGAAGAGGGAACTCAGTGGGTGGTCTTTGAACCGAACAATGAAAAACTCTGGGGCAGAGTCCGTGCAAGCATTACCGAGTTCCTGACCCGGGTATGGAGAGACGGAGCACTAATGGGAACCAAGCCTGAAGAGGCATTCTTTGTCAGATGCGACCGAACCACAATGACACAGGATGATATTGACAACGGAAGACTTGTCTGTGTTATCGGTGTTGCTCCAGTCAAGCCTGCGGAGTTTGTAATATTTCGTATTGCCCAGTGGACAGGAGGCTCGGAGGTTACTGAGTAACCAGGAATAATCATAAATTTAAGGAGGTACAATATGCCAAGACAGGACCCTTACAGACAGTTTCGTTTCCGTGTGGAAATCGACGGTATTACTCAGGCAGGTTTCAGCGAGTGTACTTTTGCCGACACAAACACCGATGTTACCGAGTATCGTGAAGGAGACGAACCACCTGTTCTGAGAAAACTGTCAGGATTGACAAAGTACGGAAATATCACACTGAAGTGGGGAATAACCGATTCAATGGAACTGTACAACTGGCGTCAGCAGGTGATTGACTCAGGTGCAGAAGGAGCAAGAAGGAATATTTCCATCATTCTCGTTGACGAAGCCGGTAATGACAAAGCAAGGTGGGATATCGTACGGGCCTGGCCGAGCAAGTATGACCCGCCGGATTTCAATGCAAAAGGCAATGAGGTAGCAATTGAAACACTTGAAATTGTACACGAAGGGTTCAAAAGAGTCGCATAAAAAGGAGGAGGTCTAAATGGCTTTTCAGACTGAGTTTGAATTCACCTTACCAAAAGGTTATGTTGATGAGGAGGGAAATCTGCACAGAAAAGGGATAATGCGCCTTGCCACTGCAGCAGACGAGATACTACCCATGAAGGACCCGAGGGTACAGGCTAATCCAGCATATCTGACTGTGATACTTCTTTCTCGAGTGATTACAAAGCTTGGAACCCTGGAGACAATCAATACAAAGGTCATAGAAAACCTCTTTACAGCTGACCTGGCCTATCTGCAGGATTTTTATCAGAGGATAAACGAAAACGGTACAGCAAAGATAGCGGCCCGGTGTCCGAAATGTGATCACACCTTTGAGATGGAGGTACATGGCGGCCCGGGGGAATAAAAGGCTACCCCCTCGACAGACTTTACGAGGAGGTAGCCTTTATCGCATACCATTTTCACTGGCCCTATGAGGAGATTATGAATATGGAGCATCGTGAGAGATTGAGATGGGTAGAGGAGATCTCAAAAATTAACCGACGGCTCTCGGGAGAGAGGGAAAAAAGCATTCTGGAGGCTGAATAGGAAAAAATGTCAACAGGTGAAAAGCAATATCCGTACACAGGATTCAGGTTTCGAGTGGAGATTGACGGCATAACCGTTGCCCAGTTTTCAGAGGTCTCCGGAATTCAGGTAGAGACAGAGACAGAAAGCTACGAAGAAGGTGGAGTGAATGACTTTGTCCATCAATTCCCGAAAAGAACCAAGTATCAGCATATAACGCTGAAGCGAGGGATCACGGATGTAGAGGAAATGTGGAAATGGCATCAGGATGTGGTAAATGGAAAGTTTAAACGGAAGAACGGCTCCATTATCCTTCTTGACTCAAATGGTGAGGAGAAGTGGAGATGGAACTTCTTTCAGGCCTTTCCGGTAAAGTGGACAGGCCCTGATTTGAAGGCTGATAGTACCACCATCGCCTTTGAGACAATAGAGCTTGCACATCATGGAATCAAAAAGGGATAAGGCAGTGAAAGGTATCAGGAATATAGCGAAGACAGACATGGATTTTCACAGCAGGATTGTCGGCAGATATAGATTGTCAAAAAGCCATGTATCCGCACCGTATATGGTATTTTTTAAGCCTGATGCACGAAATATTTACACATCTATAGCTATCTCTGTTTTTCTGCGACTGATTGGTTACCAGCGTTTGAGATTGATGTTGTCCGGAGTAATCAAAGACTCAAAATCCATTAACCAGGATATCCGTACGATAACCTCAAATAAAAACACTTTCCTTTACACTGCCGAAGGGGTTGAAAAGATTGCCTTCTCCTTATATTCTCAACAGAAACCTTCCAGGCCAACGGTAAGGTCGTTCAAGGAGCGAGTTGTTACTTCTGAGAAATCTATGATGCTCTTCAACCCGAAGAAGTCTACACTCTATAAAGAAACTCAATTCAACAATACAGTTTTTCAAACCAACCGCCTGAACAGTTATTATTCCAATCTCTTCAGCCAGCATATCTTGATAAACATGCTCGGTCATATCTTTAACAATCAGAATATTGTTCAGACCGGCGCAAGCAAGGTGTATCTCCCTGAGATCATACTCTCCCCCCGTTTTTACTCTTCCTTTGCAAGTAAACTCTTCAAAAAGGTTCATACAGAGAAGAATAATTATAGCCTTGCATATTTAGAAAAAGATGAGCACTCAATGGCAGTAACACACAGTTTTCCGAAAAGTTTCTCCACTTTCCATTCGCATGAGAATGTTTTAAACAGAGTCATCCTGAACAACAAACACAGCCTTACGGAACCTTCAGCATACCAATTAACAATGCAACAACCATCTCATTTACAGCATAGTCTTCACCATAAAAGCTCAGGGAGTTTATATTTTGCAAACCAGAACAGAATTGAAAGGGAGATATCCGGGATAAAAGAAATAATAAAGTCTGCAACAGCCAAAATCGAGGAAAACAAAATTTCTGAAGAACAGATTCATCATTATATAAATAACAGGCTAAAAGAGATTGTTAATATCAACAGAATCTCCGAACAGGTATATTACGACATAGAAAGAAGAATCCGTTTTGAAAGAGAGAGGAGGGGATTGTAAATGCTGGAAAAGGCCTATTTGACCAGAAAAGACGATACATCAGTCAAGGTTTCTTTCCTGTTCAACCCTAAAGAACTCTCTGTTGAGAAGAGCAATCAATTTGCTGAGATACAAATCCCCGGGCTTTCTTCATCAATATTTCAGTTTGTAAGAGGAAATGCAAGATCAGTGACCATGGACCTTTTTTTTGACTCCTATGAGGAGGGAGAAGATGTAAGAAAGTATACTGACCAGATAACAGGTTGGGATGCTGGTAGCATGTACAGTAAGCTTCCAGAAGAAAAAAAAGGACTGATGGATATAGACTCTGATCTGCATGCTCCTCCAGTCTGTCTTTTTATCTGGGGAAGTTTTATTTTCCAGTGTATTATAGAGCGAGTTTCAAAGAAATTTACCATGTTTCTGCCCGAAGGTATTCCTGTCAGAGCAACATTAAATGTCACATTAAAGGAGTATAGAGAGGTGGATGTTCAGGTAAAGGAGCTTGATCTTCATTCAGCAGATATCACAAAGAGGTGGCTTGTCAAAGAGGGAGACAGTCTATGGTCAATTGCTGCAAAGGAATATGGAAATCCATCTGACTGGAGACTGATTGCGAAGGCAAATAATATAGAAAACCCTCGGGTTCTGACTCCAGGGCAAGAACTTATAATCCCTGAAAAGGAGAACTTATAATGACCCTTGAGAGGATCAGTAAGAAAAACCTTGGTTTCTATGCACCCAGGTTTGAGATTGAGATAAAGGGACAACGGCTAACCGGTGCTATGGAAAAGATTATACTTGACTTAACAGTTGAAGAGAAGGTTGATGAAGGTGCAAGTTTCTCATTCACTGTGCATGATGAGTTTGATCTGAAAAAACAGGAGTTCAAATGGCTTGATCACGATCTCTTCCAGGTAGGAAACAGTATAACAATACGGCTTGGCTATGGAGACAACCTATCAACACTCATTATGGGAAATATTACAGGCATTGAACCAAGCTTTTTTGCAGGTGAGATGCCAACCATAACGGTAAGGGGACAGGATCTCTCTTATGACTATCTGAAACGTGTTTCTCCGGAAAAGACATTTATTGACATGACATACAGCGACATAGCAAGACAGATTGCATCGGAAGCAGGACTTCAGGCAGTTGTGGATTCCACCACAATAAAGACATTTAAGAGAAAGGGCAATGACGTATCTTATTATGAGTTCCTCGAATCACTTGCAGGAGAGATTGGTTTTCAATTTTTTATCGAGGGCCAGACAATGTATTTTGTTAAGCCCGGTGATGAAAAAAAGGAGATACTCACCCTTTCACTTGGAAAAGACATCATCAGTTTCAGACCGAGTCTCAGAACAACTGGACTCGTCACAGAGGTAGAGGTAAGAGGCCATAATCCTCGAGACCCAAATAAGCCAATTATAGGAAGGGCCAGGGCAGGCGATGAGAGAACTCAGGAAAGAGGGAAAACCACAGGCAGCCAACTCTCCCAAAAGATAAATGGCCCTGTAAAGAAGGTTATAACCGGTGTTATAGTGAACTCCGTAGAGCATGCAAACTCCATTGCAAAGGCAGAGCTCAACAGGGCAAGTGACACCCTTGTAGAGGGCGAAGGTGAATGTATCGGCATTCCCGAGATAAGGGCGGGAGTAAATATCAATCTTGAGAGAATGGGGAATCGATTCAGTGGAAAGTATTATGTCAAAGGGACAACTCATACCATAAATAACAGTGGTTACAGAACAAAATTTTCAGTAAAGAGGAATGCAATATGAGTATTGTGGATGCCCTGGGCATAGACAGGGAATCAGGCAAAAAGATTATCGGGGTGGCGGCCGGTATTGTCACCAACAACCAGGATCCGGAAGGTCTGGGAAGGGTGAAGATCAAATTCCCCTGGCTGTCCGATGAGAATGAGACAGACTGGGTTAGAATTGCCACACTGATGGCAGGCTCCGAAACAGGCACCTTCTTTCTACCTGATGTTGGGGACGAGGTGCTTGTTGCTTTTGAACATGGTGATATCAACTCTCCCTATGTTATTGGAACCCTCTGGAATGGAAAACAGAAGCCTCCACAGACAAACGATGACGGAAAGAACAATATCAGAAAGATCAGATCAAGAAGCGGACATGAGATTGTCTTTAATGACAATGATACCTCAAAACAGGAAAAGATTGAGATACATACAAAAAGCGGACATAAGATTATTCTTGATGATTCCTCAGGACAGGAAAAGATAGAGATCATTGATAAAACAGGAAGTAACAAAATCACTATAGACTCTGTCCAGAACTCCATAACAATGGAAAGCGGGATGCAGCTGAAGATAAAGGCACAGGTCATAGAGATTGAGGGCACAACATCCTTAACATTGAAATCCAATGCAATGTTAACAATACAGGGACTGCCTGTAAAGATAAATTGAGGAGGACAGGATGCCACCTGCTGCAAGAGTAGGAGATATGACAAGCCATGGAACACCCCTTGGCCCTGGCCCTGGAAGCCCGGATGTCCTGATAGGTGGAATGCCGGCCTGGAGGGCGACTGCAGATTTCCATACATGCCCCCTCACTTCACCAGGTCCTGTACCCCATGTAGGGGGAGTTGTTGCAATGGGTAGTACAACAGTGCTGATAAACGGACTACCTGCAGCAAGGCAGGGAGATATTGTTATGGAGAGCGGCCCTCCTAACTCAATAGTTATGGGCTGTCCAACGGTGATAATAGGAGGATAGAAAACATGTCCAAGGATTTCCTGGGAGTAGGCTGGAAGTTTCCAATAAAGACGGATAACAAGGGGAAAATAGCAACATCAGGTTATGAAGAGGACATTCGAGAGGCAATTCTGATAATTCTGAAAACAGCAAAAGGTGAAAGGATTATGAGACCGGAATTTGGTTGCGGGATTCATGAACTGATCTTCTCGCCAATTAATACAGCCACGCTAACCCTTGTGGAAAAAAGCGTGAGAGAGGCGATAACCGAGTGGGAGCCAAGGGTTGAGATAATTAATGTTGATGTGTCAACTGACGAGGCTGGGTCTGGAAAATTACTGATCAGCATAGATTACCGCGTCAGAAGAACCAATAACAGGTTTAATCTTGTCTATCCATTCTATTTGAAAGAGGCATGACAATGGAGATCCCCAAAATCAAAAATCTGAAAAGAGAAGACATCCTAAAAGAGATAAAGGCCAAGGCTCCGTTCTTTACACCGGAGTGGTCACACGAGGATGAGACAGACTTCGGTCTTGCCCTGTCAAAAGTCTTCACGGAGATGTATGCTGCCGTAATAGAAAGGCTGAACACTGCTCAGCTACGACATTATCTATCTTTTTTAGAGACAATTGAGAGCAATTTATTGCCTGCTCAGCCTGCAAGAGTGCCTCTTACTTTTGTGCCAAGTAGCGGAGCAAAAGATAACATAATAGTGCCAGCCTCAACACAGGCTTCGGCAAAAGATGATGAGGGGAATCCAGTGGTATTCGAAACAGATAGTAGCTTCGTTGTAACCCCTTCAAAACTGACCCGGATAGTAAGTGTTATTCCCTGGAAAGACAGTATTATGGAGCATTCCTGCTCAATAGACGGCAGCTCGGCAACCAGACTCTTTGATGAAGACAACAAACAGAGTCATATCCTTTACATAGGAGACAAAGATATCTTTAACATCAAAAAGGGACAGATCTGCATCAGAATTACAGGAAAGGGAATAGATGCTTTTAAATCCAGATATGTGGTCTGGAAGTATATTCCTGACACAGAAGATAACAAGGAAAACGACTGGTCAGGATCTTTTACAGTTGAAACAGAGGAAAATGATGGTATTGTTATTAAACTCGAGAAAGAGTCAGACACTTCTGTAAAGGAAACAGAAATAAAGGGAATAAAAAGCAGATGGATCAGGTGCAGCATTAAAACTGATGAGCAACTTATTGAGGAAGGCATAGAACCGTTAAAAGCAAAAAAAGATATAAGAAAGCTTATGGAAAATATCGAGATAAAGAGTATAAGCATCTCTGCAGCTTTACAGGAAAAGATCTCTTACTCTATAAAAAAGGTTCACGGCATTGGTGATGAATTCTATGAGAGGCTTGCCGGCAAGACAGTCAAAGATAAAATAGAAACCATCGATGAATTATTAAAACTAACCCCCGAAGAACTAAAAAATCGTTTAAAATGCCCTCTGCACCGTGCCCAGAATATTTTAGAGGCAGCAAAAAAAGCATTTTATGATAAGACTGGAGAAGTGAGTAAGGAAACAATACAGGGCATTAAACCAGATGCCGCATTTTATAATGATGTACCTGTAAACCTGGAGAAAGAATTCTATCCCTTCGGCAAGAAACCGCAACTATACGATACATTTTATATTGCCTCCGACGAGGTCTTATCTAAAAAAGGATACACTGTGCAATTAATCCTTAATCTGAAACCAGGTATACCTTCCGATACTAACAACTCACCTCAACTTTCCTGGGAATACTGGGATGGAGAAACCTGGAGTGGTTTAGATATTTCATATAATCTGGCTGAAAGCAATTCAGGATGCAATAATAATAACTCCAGACAATTCGTAGATCATGAAGTGAAACTGAAGACACCTCCAGAAATTTGCAAGACAACCGTAAATGGAAAAGAGCATTACTGGATCAGAATTCGTCTTGTAGGTGGCAACTATGGAAAGGAATATAAAGTTGAAAAAAACATGGTAAAACCAGGACATTACTGTCCTCCAGTAATCAGAAGTATAAGACTTACATATACTAATGCAAACGCTGATAAACAACCAGAACACATTATAACCGAAAACAATCTATACCAGAATGAAGAGAATATACCTTTTAAACCGTTCAAACCTATTTCTGACATTCATCCAACCATATATTTCGGTTTTGACTCTCCTTTAAAAGGTGGACCTTATAGCATGTACATTGATGTTGATAGCTCTTATGCCTATCCTGAAGGAGAGGATCCACCAAGGATTAAATGGGAATATTACACAGGTAACGAGGAGGGAACTTCCTGGAGCAGTCTCGATGTAGTGGACGAGACGAGAGGATTCACAAGGTCAGGGACAATACAATTCCTAATTGACAACGAGATGAAGTCTCTTACCCTGTTTGGTGAAGAACAGATGTACTGGATAAGGGGTGTAGTCAAGGAAAACTTCTGGTTAGACAAGGATTTCAATAATGAAACTAGTGATAAGGCTTCCGAAGCCGATACGAATCAACAATCAGTCAAGGAACAAATTCTCAATTGTAACGAGGAACTGCGTATTTTCAATATAAGTTTTGCAAGTAATCTGTGCAGAAACGAACCGCCTCAAATCCGAGGTTTTTATTTAAACACAACCTGGGCTACTCAGACAGAAACCGTCGAGGATGAGATTGTTGGTTCAAGCAACGGACAACCCAATCAAATCTTTACCCTGAGTAAAACCCCTGTTACAGAGGAAGCCTTATGGATCAATGAAATCAGATCACTTTCTGAGGCGGAAAGAAAAGAACTGGTTAATAGTGGATTTGAAATAGACGAAAGATATGATGAAGAAGGCAATCTTTCCGAGTTCTGGATAAGATGGTCGGAGGTTTCCAGTTTCATTAACTCCGGCCCCGAGGACAGACACTATCGGATTGACAGAACATCAGGAGAGATCTCCTTTGGTGATGGCACACATGGAATGATACCCCCTATTGACAGCGATAACATCAAAGTCTCGTATAAAACAGGTGGTGGTAGCAAAGGAAATCTTCCAAAGCATGAAATATCTCAGCTTCAGAGCTCAGTTGCCTATATTGATAAGGTCTTCAATCCCATTGCCTCAAGCGGTGGTTGCGACACGGAAGATACAGACTCCCTTATTAAACGTGGCCCTACCCTGCTCAGGCACCGACAAAGAGCGGTGGGATCAGACGATTTTCTTAATCTCGTCAAGGAGGCATCAAGAAAGATTGCAAGAGTAAAGATACTGCCCAATCTGAATGAAAAGGGAGATTACGAGACAGGCGCAGTAACCGCAATCGTTGTTCCATACAGTACAGACAAAAAGCCAATAGCTACTCCGATACTAAAAAATGAGATAAAAAGATACATAGAAGAGAGAGCTTCAAACCTCGTTAACATTTTTATCATTGATCCTGCCTACGTTAAGGTTAATGTTTATGCTGAGTTAACAACGGAGGATATTGATAAGGTACCGATAATCGAATCAGAGGCAAGGGAGAGGATAAAGGAATTTCTCCATCCCATAGAAGGTGGCACAGAAGGTAAAGGCTGGGATTTCGGAACCACACCCTGCATTTCTGATATCTACTCCCTTTTTGAAGAGATCGAGGGAGTTGATTATGTCAACCGGATCAGCCTCACTCTTGTTACAGAGGATGGCTCAACACTAACTATTTCTGACAATACCCGCAGCACCGATTTAATCCCGTCATATGCACTCACATATTGCGGAGAAATTGATATAAAAGTTCTCTGGACTAATAAGGAGGCAATACAGAAATGAGACTTCCAAAACCGGAGCTTGACGATCTGACCTTTGAAGAGCTTGTTGATGAGGCAAGGCGTCTGATTCCGAGATATGCTCCTGAATGGACAGACCATAACATCTCAGATCCGGGAATTACCCTTATTGACCTTTTCGCCTGGCTTACTGAGACATCTCTTTATAGACTGAATCTGATCACGAATGAGCACACTAAAAAGTATCTGCAGCTTCTTGGTATAAGGCCACAGCCTTCTCAACCGGCTAAAGTGGATCTCACCTTTGAATCAAAAACAAAGGTTACACTAAAGAAAAACGATATAGTTAGCACAGAGATAGAAGGCAAGAAAATATATTTCGAGCTAACTGATGAAATCACAGTTGTTCCTTTAAACCTTAAAACTATCATTACAGATGAAGTTACGGGTGTCTTCGACAGAACCTCCTTCAACAATGAAGATGACCTTTTCTTTGCTCCTTTTGGAGAGAATGTCAGAAACAACTCCGCCCTTTATCTTGGTTTTGATAAACCTGCTGATACGTTAAGCCTCTGTTTTTATCTCTACGAGGATGATCTTATCCCGCCCGGCTCTCATGGAAGTGAAAGTCCCCATGACTTTAAAAATTGCGAAATCAGGTGGGAGTATGTAAAGGCTCTTGCAAATGAGAAAGATAATGATAATGATGATAATAAAACAAAAAATCAAAAATACGAATGGCAGGAAATCACGCCTTCATTGGATGAAACAGCATCTTTTAAAAGAAGTGGAAGAGTCCTATTCAAGGGAATTAATGAATGGGAAGCCATGCAACTGCCCATCTATAACTCTGATACACCACTTTACTGGCTCAGGTGTGTACTTGTTAAATCAAATTTCGAGTATCCACCAAGAATTAAAAGAATAAGATTAAACACCATTACAGCCATTCATGGACGAACCATAACAGATGATACGGAGGAAAGAGTCAGCACCGGTTTACCAGATCAGATATTCCAACTGAAACATGCTCCTGTGCTTGACGGCAGTTTAAAACTCCTGGTAGACGGAACAGAGTGGCAGCAAAAGGATGATCTTTACGGTTCGTCAGCTGAGGATCACCATTATATTCTTGACAGGCAGGAAGGCAGAATCATCTTTGGCAATGGCATCATGGGACGGATTCCTCCGGAAGGAGCAAAAATCACTATAGAGAGCTACAGGACAGGAGGCGGAAGGGACGGAAATCTCAGAGCCGGACTGACATGGGTAGCAGAGGATTATCCGGAACTAAAAATAACCAACTATTTGTCTGCAACAGGCGGGAAAGACGAGGAACCTATTGAATATGCAAGGGTAAGATTTTTAAAGGATCTCCAGACCCCTTATCGCACCGTTACCTCAGCGGATTTCGAATATATCGCCAAAAACACGCCGGGGCTTCGAGTTGCTGCTGCAAAGGCGATACCTGAATATCATCCTGATTATAAAAACGACAAAGAGTTCCAAAGAGATGTGGTTACTGTAGTGGTTATACCTTACACACCGATAGAGCATTTAGAACAGCCTCCCGAACCGTCGCAGGGCTTTTTAGAGGCCATCTGCAGACATCTGGACAGACATCGTCTTCTTGGAACTGACATACATGTTATTCCGCCTTTGTACATCAAAGTTAATGTCAGCCTTCAGATTGTTCCGTCATCAGGATTTGATGAAACCTCGCTAAGGACAGAGATTTTAAAGACTCTAAACCGGTATATTCACCCTGTAAAGGGTGGTGAGGATGGTTCGGGATGGCCGATTGGCAGAAACGTTTATCGCTCTGAGTTGTACAGGCTACTTGAAGATATCCAGGGAGTGGATTGTATTACCAGGCTTTCAATATCAGGCGACAACGGAGCAAAAACCGATGCAGAGGGCAACCTCATACTCCCAAGTAAAATCTCCACTGTCTATTCCGGGAATCACAGCATAGGATTTCTTACAACAGAAGGCATATGCAGGAGGAAAAGGCGTTGAATAAAATCAGTGTAATAAGAATCAATACAAAAAGAGCCTGGCAGGATTTTGAACTCCTATCTGATAATCTTATGTTTACTGATAACGGCATTTCATTGAAAAAAACTTATACATATGTCTTCGGAAGGGAGATTACAGGGAATCTGCCTCTGGACATCAGAGACATAGCAGTGGATGAGTGTGACAACATATACATAATTAGTGGTAAAGAAAGGTACATTTACAAATATGACAGATTCATCGGAACAATAGAAAAACTCGGCTGTCGTGATGGGCAACTTCCCGTTAAATTAAACTCGCCCGCCGGAATAGGTATAGATAAAGACACAATCTACGTAGCCGACACAGTCACAGAAGAATCCGGGCGTTATGCAAGAATTATCGCCCTCTCAAGAATCAACCTCCAGATGAAATGGATTCTGGAGAAAAAAGAGGACGGCAGCTGTATTAAACCAATCATTGACATGACAACCGGTCCAGATGGCAACATCTATCTCCTTGAAGAGGAGTTAAACAATGTTCTGATTCTCAACAGAGGTGGCGAAATAATTGAAGCTCTAACAAATCCCGAAATAGAGCATCCAACTGACCTTGCTGTTTCTAATGCAGGTACAGTTTATATACTTGACAATAGCAAAATACATTTCTTCACAAAAACCGACAACTATATCTACCAAAAAAGAGAGATTAAGAATCTCGATAAAGACTTTTCTCCCTCGGGTCTTTCTGTAAACAGCCAGGAAGAAATCTTCATAGGAGAGGCTGGACCATCAACAGAGCTAAAAACCATTCATACAGTGGCAGAAGATGGCTCTCTCTCTCCTTTATGGTCCTACAGAGGTGCAACAAGAAGAATAATCAATGATTCGACTGGAAATATCTATATAATCAATGATGAAGGTAACAGGCTCTGCTTTCTTGAACACAAAAAAGTAGTTGCAAGAAACAGTCAGGACCAATTCATCGGCTATTTTATCTCAAAACCAATAAACAGCTATGCTATCGAAACAGCCTGGCACAGATTTCTGATTGACGGTAAATTCAGGAAGGGCACACAGATCAAGTTTCTTTACTATACCTCTGACAATCTTTTAGATGATGAGAGCATCAAAAATCTTTCCGATGAAGACTGGAACAATGGCCTGCAGGGAGATGCCTCCCTGCAGGGAGAGAAGAAAAGAGAAGGTCTGTTTCTTAAGAACTCAAAAGGACAATATCTATGGTTTAAGATTTATCTTCTGGGAAACGAAGAAGACTCCCCTGAAACAAAATCCGTCAATCTGTATTTCCCACGTACAGCATATATTGAGTATCTTCCGGCATTATATCGTGAAGATCCTATAAGCAAGGACTTTCTTGAACGTTTCCTCTCCATATTCGAGTCACTGCTTTACGAAACTGACTTCTCCATTGAGAACATCAGTCGCTATTTTGATGCCCTTGGCTCACCACCTGAGTTCTTAGACTGGCTTGGATCATGGCTGTCAGCAACATTTGATCAGAACTGGACCGATGATCAGAAGAGAAGATTTATTCTCAAGGCTGTTGATCTATATAGGAAGAGAGGCACGCGTGCAGGTATGGAGGAGGTTATTGAACTCTTTCTGCAGCAGAAACCATACATAATCGAAAATTTCCAGAGGAAGTATTCGAAAGTCAGGCAACAGGATATCATCAGTGCAGACAACTCCACTTTTGATTCTGAAAAGGACATCCTCTTCTTCCCTCCAGAGGAAGCCACAGTTAAGAAAAAGGATGGTCAGGAAGTTCCCCTTGCAGATGTACTTTACGGAAAAGAGCCTTTCTGTTTCTGCGTACTTCTGAAGGAAAGAATAGACGACAGCACCTATAGAGCAGTAAAAAACATTATTAATGACTTTAAACCTGCCCACACCTGTTACGGACTGAAGATGCTGGAGCCATGGTTTTATCTTGATATGCATACATACCTTGGAGTGAATACAGTACTGAACAGATCCAGTTTTATTCTTGAGGAGTCTTCCATAATCGGAAGAGACACCCTTCTGCAGGATATTGAAGAGGCTGGCCAGGTATCGAAAAAATCAAGAATAGGAATAGATGATAAGTTAACTTAAAATTAAAGGAGGAATTGTTATGCCAAACTGTAACGGAAACAACAAAGAAAACTGCAAACTGCATCTATTTCAGAGAAACCATTACTTTTACGGCAAGTTGATGACCGTAAGAGACTTCGAAGATGAACAGTCTTATATGAATGAGAAGAGGTTTCTTATCAATCGGTTTATACATGGCACCGGTATCGTCTGTGGATTTAATTATGATAAGAACAGAAGTGAAAACTACATTACTATAAAAAAAGTAAACAATAATATTGAGATTCACTTCAAAGATGGTGGTGTTGCACTGGACTGCTGTGGACATGAGATAGTGGTTCCAGAAGGAACAGTAAAAACCGTCATATCAGAGAAAAACAATGCTCCATTAAATGTGAACGATTCCATAACTGAAAAATACTTTTATCTCCGATACAAACCATGCTTTGGTGAGATGGTGGCAGCTGCATCTAATCCTTCCAGCTGTGAAGAAAAGTGCTGTCATAACAGGATTGTAGAGGATTTTGAAGTCATTGCTCTAAATGAACCTCCAGATACAGCCGAGATAACCTGTGAGTTTGTAAAGATAAGGGAATCTCTTAGC
>JALUAR010000082.1 GCA_027050975.1 Thermodesulfovibrio sp. | reverse complement strand
CAAGGTAGCGCTCTCCCCCTGAGCTACGCGCCTAAATCTATTAAATATAACACTTTGATTCGTGGCTTTGTCAAGACGGTTTTATGCCCGCAATGCTCAAGGGGAGAGGCAGAGTAGTTTTTTCCTGCAGTCTATTTTAAAACCGGATGTGCCCAGGCTCCTTCGATCATGGCGGGTGTAGATTCCACATTATTAACCATCCCTCTGCCCGAGGAACATCTGCTCTTTAACTGGTCAAGGCATTTGACCACCTCCTGACTAAGCTGGTCGACTCTCTCGATCTTTTCAAGAGCCAGGGAACTATTACCACGGTTGTAAGCCTCTACAGCCTCTCTGGCAGAGATGTGCAGATCTTTGTGTAATCCCTCTATCTCTTTGAATTCTGGAAAATGACCGCACTGCTTAAGACCTGTGCCATAGTACCACTTACCAAACCTGCAGCTTTTGTGATCTGTTACCTCATCCGGTTCGATATGTTCATTGGAATAGTACATCCTGTACAGCCTCTGGACCCAGTTCTTATGTGCCACCTTTGCAGATTCTATTTCAGTAATAACATTCTTTGGAAGCTTGAAAGTGGAAATTCTCTCTGAAAGTATTGCAATTGCCTGGCTTAAGGTGTCCATCTCGTGGATTATCTGTCGGACGTTCTCCAGGAGTTGTCTCGACAGAGCTGTTGCTGATTCAATAGTCTGGGAGATCTCTTCTGTTGTGGATGACTGCTGTTCAATAGCAGTGGCAATCTTGGTTATTTCATCGGACGATGCCTTTGCAGAGGAGACTATCCTTACCAGTGCCTCCTCGGTGCTTTTGATGTGAGCGAGGGCTTCTTTGAGCTTTTCCTCTGATACCGTCATCTGTGCAGCTGTTTCCTTTGATTCGGCCTGTATTCCCTTTATCTTTTCGCTAATCTCCGTTGTTGCCCTGATGGTCTTTTCAGCAAGCTTTCTCACCTCATCTGCCACTACCGCAAAGCCGCGTCCCTGCTCTCCTGCCCTTGCAGCCTCTATTGCGGCATTCAGTGCCAGGAGGTTCGTCTGATCAGCGATATCGTTGATGAGACCTATAATCTCTCCTATCTCGTCGATCTTACCATCAAGGCTGTTTATCATGGTGGCAAGGGCCTCCGTGGATGTACTTAACTCATGTATGCTTGTGGTGGCATCCTTCATGGTGCTCATGCCCTGCTCTGCTGCATCGGTAACCTGTTGGGACATCTCAGCTGCTGTAGAGGCATTTCGTGCTATGTCAATGGCGGTCTGGCTCATTTCCTCCGTTGCTGTGGATATCTGTTCTGACTGTCTATTCTGCTCCTCTACACCTTTTATATTTGCATTTATTGCTGACCATACATTGCTGGTGGCAACTGCCAGGGAGGCTGACACCCCTAGTAATTCGTTTATTATGTTGCGCCAGGTTGTTATTAATTGGCTCGTGGTATTACAGAGATGGGAGATTTCGTCATTGCCTGAGCAATGTATATCCAAAGACAGATCGTATTTTGCCAGTACCGTTGTGGTATTTATTGTATGCAAAAGTCTGTTTATGATCCTTCTTCTTACGAAAACGAATGAACCTATAGCCACGGCAATCGAAATGAAAAAGAAACCCGTGGCAGTGTTTCTGAGCCTGGTTATTGCCTTAGATGCATCTGCCTCCATAAGCTTGACAGCCTGGTTCATCTCCTTCAGAACATTTAAAGATGCATTGTAAAGCATCCTGGCCTTGGCCTCGGAAGAAAAGCCTTCATCAAGGGCATGGTGAATGTGACGTTTGAACTCCTGCCAGAGGGCATCCACCTTTTTAAGCTGAGCTACCACAGCAGGATTTTTTGCAGGAGGCAGGTTAAGCTCTGCATCTCCGTTTATTAGACCTTTGAGAGTCCTCTCAAAGGTCTCCAGTGTGGCTGCAGTATCCTTTCGGACATCCAGTCCGTTGACCACAAAGAGAGCCTCTTTGGTAAGCTTCTGAGTAAGCATGCGCTGGCGGCCGGCAAGGTTGATGACCCTTCCGTATCGCTTTGACCCGTTTACCCATGTCTGGATGGCTATAAAATTCCCCAGAACGCAAAAAACAAACAAGAGAAACACAACCCCTATCTTAGCTTGTAGTCCCTTCATGGAGACCTCCTTGCGATTTGAAATTAAATCACATTCCTATGTAGTTATATATCGACCAAGGTCACCAAATCTTGAATTTTCTTTTTAAAATTTTGGAATTGACAGTTTTATATCAAATATGTTATTTGGTAGTATTCGGGATTTTTAAAACAAAAACTGATAAATATAGATATCGGGTAAATAGCCTCACTGCCTCGGGTGAATCCAAGCTCGCTTTAACTGTTAAGGAGGGTAACATAAATATCTTTGATGCCATACCTGAGCCGATTTTGATTATTGATGGCAACCGCAAGATTGAATATGCCAATATAGCCTTTTGTGAACTCTGTGGTTTTAAAAGGGAAGAGGTTATTGGCAGATTATGCCATACTGTAAGCCACGCCGAGGATAACCCCTGTCTGATTATGGAATCGCCCTGCCCCTATGACCGGGTCTTTTCCACGGGAAAAACCGTTACGGTTACGCATAAACATAGGTGCAGAAACGGAAAAGAGAAGATTTTTGATGTAAAGGCATCTCCTGTTTTCGGTTCCACAGGTAGGGTTACCAAAATAATCGAGTTGCTTCTGGACAAGACAGATAATGAGGTTGCTAAAAACAGAATACACTCCTCTGAAGAGTTCCTGAAATCCATACTTGAAGGCATAGGGGAGGGGGTTGCAGTTGTTACAAGGGATCTCCGGGTGATCAGGGCAAACAGAAGGTATATAGAGATGTCGGGGATGTCAGCTGATGATATCAAAGGAGAGCTCTGTTACCGTGTTACTCACAAATATGATAGACCCTGCTTTGAGATAGGTGAAGACTGTCCTGTTGTAAAATCATTTAAAACCGGATTCCATAGTCGGGCTACTCACATCCATTATGATAGCTCAGGGAATCCTTTTTATGTGGAGATCAATGCCTATCCATTAAAGGATCAGATCACGGGAGGGATTAATGCGGTAATCGAGACCATAAACGATGTTACGGAACAGATGAGGCTGAAGGACAGGCTAAAGAGGACCGAGCAGATATACAGAGATCTCTACGATAGCAGTCCCGAAATGCTCTTTACCCTGAATGAGGAAGGTATAATAATACAGTGTAACACCACAATGACGGAAATCCTCGGATGGGACAAAAATTGGTTTAAAGGTCGTCTCTTTACTGATATTCTTACCCCTGAGTCAAGAGAGAGATTCATAGAGCAAAAAAGGCATTGCAACATAGAGGATATATGCAAGCTGGAGTTGGAGTTTGTTAACAGCCAGGGCCAGCGCATACCTGTGGATTTGACAGCAAAAAAGCAGTTACAGGAATCTCAGATCGTATATAACATAGTTGCAAGGGACCTTTCGGAGATCAAGAAAGCAGAAGAGGAGAAGAGATTTTTGGAGGCTCAGTTGCTTCAGGCCCAGAAGATGGAGTCTCTTGGTACTCTTTCTGCGGGAATAGCCCATGATTTTAATAACATTCTGACCGGACTGCTTGGTTATGTCGAGCTCGCTGACAAACATCAGGGCAGTCCGAAGTGTTCTGAGTATTTGGCCAAAATAAAAGAACTTCTGAATGTGGCCTCCAACCTGACAAGGCAGTTATTGCTGGTTGGTAGAAAGGCAGAGGTGGAGTATCAGGTCTTTGAGCTTAATGCATTTTTGCAGGAGTTTATAAGTACCATGGAGAGGATTGTCGAAGACAACATAGAGATAAAAAGAGACCTTACCCCGGAGCCACTCTATATAAAAGGTGACAAATCACAGATATACCAGATGCTTATGAATCTGGTAGTGAATGCCAGAGATGCCATGCCTGAGGGAGGTACGATTACAATCTCAACGTCTGTAATCAGTGCTGATGAACTCAGAGGAGGGTTTCAGTACCAGGATGATGCGGATTTTGTTGTAATATCAGTCAAAGATTCCGGTACGGGTATTCCCGAGGAGAATCTGAGCAAGATTTTTGATCCCTTTTTCACCACTAAAGAGAAAAGTACTTTAAAGGGCACCGGATTGGGACTTTCCGTTGTCTATTCCATTGTCAAAAGCCATGACGGATGGATTGATGTTAAAAGCAGGGTGAATGAGGGTACGGAATTCAGGATATATCTTCCGATTACAAAAGACCGTCCTGCAGATAAAAGGCTCAAATCCACTGTAAGTGATGTAAAAAAGGATGCCACCATACTTGTGGTGGATGACGAGGAGATTATTCTGGATATAGTGACAGAGGCTCTTGAGGATGCAGGATATCATGTGCTGACGGCTGTCAAGGGTGAAGAGGCCATAGAGATCATAAAAGAGCATGGCGAGCTTATTGATCTTGTCATCATTGACAGGTTGATGCCGGGCATGGATGGCATCGTGACCTTTGAGAGGATGAAAGAGATTGCTCCTTCCCTGAGGGCGATTGTATCGAGCGGTTATAGTGATGAAAAGAGAGAGGACCTGCTTGAAAAGGGTTTTTCAGGCTATTTGAAAAAGCCATACAGGATAGATGATCTTTTGCAGGCGGTTCGGGATGTATTATCCTGAGAATGACTATCATGCTCCGAATTGTAGCAGGCTCTTTACCCCGGTGTAATTAAATCGGTTTTTTACAGAAGCGAAGACAAAGGCAGGTTTTCCTGTCGAGCAAGGGTTATATTAAAATTGGACATCAGAGATGAGATACAAGGAAGCTGTAGAGAATGATCTGTTTGAGTACCTCTGTCACCTGAGGCGGAAGATTCATCAGTGGCCTGAACCTGCCTTCCAGGAGCATAAAACAGCGGAAACCATCAAGGAGGCCCTTGCAAAACTCTCTATATGGCACAAATCAGGAGTGGCAAAGACAGGGGTTGTGGCTCGCCTGGATAATGCTGATCCCGGGGGACCAACTGTGGCCATAAGGGCGGATATGGATGCCCTGCCAATTGAGGAGAGAACCGGACTGCCCTTCTCATCCAGAAACACCGGCTATATGCATGCCTGCGGACATGACGGCCACATGGCCATGCTGATTGGTGCTGCCGCTTTGCTTAAGGAGTCTCCACCAAGTGGAAATGTAGTCTTCATATTCCAGCCTGCGGAGGAGGGTGGCGGTGGTGCCGAGGCAATGATTGAGGCAGGAGTGCTTGACGGAGTGGATATGATATTCGGAGGGCATATTGATATGCATTTTCCCCTTGGTACAGTGGCCATACGACGCTTTATGGATACCTCTTACACGGACTCTCTGGAGATAAGGATTATTGGAAAAGGAGGGCATGCTGCCCGTCCACATGAGACTGTTGATGCAGTGGTAGTCGGTAGCCTTCTTGTCACTTCTTTACAGACTATAGTCTCAAGAAGTGTTGATCCGTTGAATCCGACAGTTGTCAGCATCGGAAGCTTTCACTCGGGAACAGCCTACAATGCAATAGCAGATGAGGCGGTTCTGAGAGGCACCATCAGATGTACCGATCTTGAGACCAGAAGAATCGTAATTGAGAAGATAAAGAAAACAGCATCATCCCTGGCATCCCTTCACGATGCCGAAATATACGTGAATATCCACGAGGGATACCCGCCTGTGATGAATCATCCCGAGGGCTTCAGAATAGCTACAGAGGCTGCAGAGGCAGTGGTGGGAGAGGATGGAGTTATAGAGGTTGAGCTGCCCAGTATGGGAGGGGAAGACTTTTCTTACTACCTCAGAAAGGTGCCTGGCTGTTTTGTCCGTTTCGGAGCCCACAATAGCGGGCATGAGTTTGTACCAACCCATAGCAGCAACTTTGACTTCGACGAAGATGTCCTCAGAGTGGGAGCAGCCTTTTTTGCCGAGGTGGTCAGGGCAGCCATCAATACATTAAGGCAGGTTGATGTTACAGTTTAACCCGAGTCTGGAGCCAACAATAGGCGTGGAACTGGAACTCCAGATTATTGACCGACAAAGCAGTGACCTCCTGAATATTGCCCCCCAGGTACTCGGACGTGTTGAAAAGGGCTTTTCAAAGAGAATAAAAGAGGAGTTCCTGGAGTCCATGATAGAACTGAACACGGATATATGCAGGACCGTCTCCGAGGTGGAAGCGGATCTGAAGACATCCCTGAAACATCTTGAGGATATCCTTTCCTCTTTCAATGCCACCTTTCTGTCTGCCAGCGTTCATCCCTTTGCAAAAGGAGGGGGATGGTTTGTAACAGACAATCCCAGATACAGGCAGATTATGGATGACCTCCAGATTGTGGGTAGACGGTTTATTGCTCAGGGGCTTCATATCCATATAGGGGTGGACAGCCCTGAAAGGGCAATAAATGTAAATAATACCATAAGGATATATCTACCCTTACTGCTCGCTCTTAGTACCTCTTCTCCATTTTACGAAGGAGAGAGTACCGGGCTGTACTCATACAGAACCAAACTCTTCGAGGCCCTTCCGAGGGCAGGAATGCCGGATTATCTGGATGGCTGGGATGGGTTTAAACAGCTTGTGACACTTATGCAGAAGGCCCGGTATATAGAGACAGTGAAGGATCTGTGGTGGGATGTAAGGCCCCATCCTGAGTTCGGTACTGTAGAGATAAGGATATGCGATATGCCCTGCAGACTTTGTGATATCCTTTCGTTAACCGCTCTTGTTCAGGCCCTTGTGGTGAGTATAGGTACGGTGTCGCACCATCCGGTAACGCATATAGAGATTCTGCGTATGAACAAGTGGCAGGCAGCCCGTTACGGGCTTGAAGGTCTCTTTGCCAACCCTCTTACAGGTCGTCTGTATAGCATCAGGGAGGCTATCTCTGACCTGGTAAAACTCGTGGAGAAGGATGCCGAAGCCCTTGATTCTACTCACTATCTGATAGGGATTGAACGTATCCTTAGGGAAGGAACCGGAGCACATAGGCAGTTAAATCTGTATAAGGAGACAGGTGGAGATTTCAGGACGATGATAAAGATCCTTACAGAGGAGTTTTACTGTTGAAAGGGGCGGTTGCATCAGGCCATCCCAAAACAACTGAGGCAGCTGCCTATATACTCCGAAAGGGAGGCAATGCCTTTGATGCAATGGTGGCTGCAGGCTTTGCAGCCACAGTGGCTGAGCCCACACTTGCAAGCCTTGGAGGCGGTGGGTTTTTGCTTGTCTATAAAGCCGAAACCCTTGAAGAGGTCCTGTATGATTTCTTTGTTGATACACCCGGCAAGGATTCCGACATTGCCACTGCCAGACTCGTCCCTGTTGATCTTCATTTCAAATCCACGGTGCAGAGGTTTTATATCGGCATGGGGTCGGTTGCCGTTCCGGGCACACTGAAAGGTCTTATAGAGTGTTATCATGACCTCTGCAGCATGGAGATGGAGGATCTGATAAGTCCCACATTAAGATACCTTGATGAGGGGGTGGAGGTCACAGAGGAGCAGATCTATCAGATAGAGATTCTGAAGCCGATCCTCACCTTTACGGAATACGGGAAGGAGATATTTGACATATCCCATAGCAGAAGACTCTTCAACCCCTTGCTAAGGGAGTTCCTTAAGAACTGCTCTCCTGAAAGCTGGATTGAGACCTTTTATTGCTCCGGGGCAGAGGCTCTGGTGGAGGAGGTAAGAAAGGCGGGAGGGATTCTTACAAAAAGAGATATGGCAGAATATAAGGTATTCAGGCGTACCCCCCTGGGCTGTTCTTACAGAGGCTTTGATATTGTTACCAACCCACCTCCTGCCATGGGAGGAGAGCTTATCTGTCATGCCCTGAAGTTTCTCAGTAAGCGTGACCTCTCTTCAGTAAAAGAGAAGGACAGGGTCTCTCTTACAGTGAAGGCCATGGAGGAGATGAAACGGTGTAAGGGTGTATTTGCAGGTACCACCCATATCAGCATTCTTGATGCTGCTGGAAATGCAGCCTCCATGACCTTTTCAAATGGAACAGGCTCCGGATGCTTTTTCCCTGGCACCGGGATCATGCTTAATAACATGATGGGCGAGGATGAACTACATCCGAAGGGGCTTTTTTCAAGCCATCCGGGAGTGCGTGTCAACTCAATGATGAGTCCAACCTTGATTAAAAGGGATGATCGGATTTATGCAATCTTAGGTAGCGGCGGAAGCAAGCGTATCAGGACGGCGATGCTTCAAGTGATACTGAATCTGATTGATGTGGGCATGGATGTCAGGGATGCTGTTGAGGCATCCAGGATTCATCTTGATGACGAAGGAGTAATTCAGGCAGAGCCGGACTTTGCTCCAGAGGTGATAGCTGCACTTAAAGAGTTGGGACCTGTTAATCAATGGCAGAGCAAGGATCTGTATTTCGGCGGAGTCCATACCGTAATGAGTGACTATTCCGGATGGGGAGACTCAAGAAGAGGAGGCTCTTTCCAGAGGGTTGAGTAATTGTTATACTCAGCCCTTTACAATCAGACTGTTTTATCCTACAAGGGTACAATAAAAGATTCTATTTATGAGTTTTATTTACCACAAAACAGTATGTTATAATTAATTTCGGGTTTTAAGTTGCGGAGAGGTGCCCGAGCGGCCGAAGGGGCACGACTGGAAATCGTGTGTAGGGGCTAAAACCTCTACCGAGGGTTCGAATCCCTCCCTCTCCGCCATAACAGAAGTCAGAGGTCGGTGGTTGGACAATTTTGAAAAGACTTTTTCCTTAAAATTCCGACTTTCGCCCTCTGACTTTCGTATTCTGTCTTTTCCATGCAGCCGGGCAGCAGCCCTGCGCACGGTGAGGATGTGAACCCCGCCAGGTCCGGAAGGAAGCAACGGTAAGCATACCGAGCCGGTGCCGCAGTCAGTTGTTGCCTGGCTGCATCGAGAAGACAGAGATGATAAACCTTGACCCAATAGACCCATGAGTTATCTCGTACTTGCCAGAAAGTGGCGTCCGAAAACCCTTGATGAACTGATCGGCCAGGAGACCATCAGCCGCATCCTAAAAAACGCCATACAGCAAAGCAGAGTGGCCCATGCATATCTCTTCTCAGGCCCTCGGGGTGTGGGAAAAACCTCTACAGCCAGGATACTTGCCAAGTCTCTGAACTGTGCCGAGGGACCCACGGTGGCTCCCTGCGGAGAATGTCCCTCCTGTGTATCCATTACCGAGGGACACTCTGTGGATGTGATGGAGATTGACGGTGCCTCCAACAACAGTGTTGATGACATAAGGAACCTTCGTGAGGGAG
Source organism: Thermodesulfovibrio sp. (assembly GCA_027050975.1). Classification (GTDB taxonomy): domain Bacteria; phylum Nitrospirota; class Thermodesulfovibrionia; order Thermodesulfovibrionales; family JdFR-85; genus JALUAR01. Next base: position 10,330 of record JALUAR010000082.1, on the reverse strand, counting down.
TAAAATATGCTCCGTCCTCGGGAAGATACAAGGTCTATATAATAGACGAGGTGCATATGCTTAGCCAGTCGGCATTCAATGCCCTTTTGAAAACCCTTGAGGAGCCTCCGGCACATGTGGTCTTTGTTCTTGCCACTACCTCGCCCCACAAGGTTCCTGTTACGGTGCTTTCCAGATGCCAGCATCTGTCCTTCAGGAGAATCTCGCCTGATATAATGAGAAAGCATATAAAGAGGATTGCCGAGGTTGAGGGAATAAATATAACAGAGCAGGCAGTGGATATGATTGTTCGGGCTGCAGACGGAGGCATGCGAGATGCCCTTACCCTTATGGATCAGATTCACTCCTTCTCTCAGGATATAACAGAGAAGGAGGTAAGGGATATACTGGGGCTTTCGGATATGGAGATGGTGGTCAGGGTATGCGAGGCCCTGCTGAAGGGTGACCGTAGGGGGCTCTTGCGACTTGTGGAGACCCTTTATGAGAGCGGCACCGATTTCAGGGCTTTTATGAAGGATCTGCTGGAGTTCATAAGGAATCTTCTTGTTGCAAAGATAACAGGCTCTGCTTTACCAGAGCTTTCGGAAATAGAGAGGAGATTCCTTGGCAAGGCAGTAAGAGATACAACAGAGGAGGAGATATCACTCATTCTGTCGGAAATGATACGCACTGAGGCAGAGGTGCGCACCTCTTTCTCTCCCAGAATTGCACTTGAGATGGGCCTTATAAGGGCTTCCCTTTTAAGTAATCTCAGACCTGTGGGAGAGATTATAAACAGGCTTCGGGAATTCGAATCACTTGGTAGTGCCTTTCAGTCTGCTTCGGAGCCAACGGCGGCTGAAACAGGTGGAAAAGAAAGTGCCGAAATATCCGGGGTTACAGGGAGTGCCGAACTGCAGGCAGAGCAGAGTGAGAGAGAGCCGTCTGTGGCAGAGCCCCTTCCGGGAGAGCCTGAGAGAGAGAACTTGCCAGAGGATCTCTGGTCTCGTATACTTTCCAGAATAGATGATTCAGACCCTGTTGTTGCCTCCAAGCTTGCTCATGCAAAGGCAGAGATTGCAGAGGGGAGGCTTACGCTGGAGTTCAACGGAGGGCACAGGCTCTTTGCCGAAACTCTGAAAAAGGACATAAAGAGACTTTACTCACTTGTAATGGAGATTGATGAGGCAAAGAAGGCAGGTATTAAGTCGATAGATATCACCGCAGCGGAGAAAAAGAAAAGCAAAGCTGCTTCCCGGAAAAGTAACAAGACAGAACTTACCCCTGAAGAGATAAAGGTTATAGAGACCTTTGGGGGAAGAATAATAGAGAGGAGGAAGACAGATGTCTAAAAAGATGCTTGGCGATATTATGAGACAGGCCCAGAAACTACAGCAGGAGATGGCAAGGGTTCAGGAGGAGGTTAAGGCAAAGACTGTGGAGGCCTCTGCTGGTGGCGGAATGGTCACGGTTGTGGCAAATGGTGCCGGAGAGATTGTTTCCGTGAAGATAGAGAAGGATGTGGTAAATCCCGATGATGTGGAGATGCTGGAGGATCTGGTGGTGGCTGCCTGCAATGAGGCGCTACGCAGGGCCCAGGAGATGATGCAGGCTGAGATGGCTAGGATTACGGGTGGGCTTCAGATTCCCGGCCTCGGAGGATTGGGGGACATTTTAGGAAAATGAAGGGGCTCATAGAGAGGCTCATAGAGGAACTGACAAGGCTGCCCGGCATAGGAAGGAAAACCGCACAGAGGCTTGCCTACTTCATCCTTGCCATGCCTGAGGAGGAGGCAAAATCCATAGCCCAGGCAATAATTGATGTCAAGGAGCGAGCCCGGTTCTGCAGGGAATGCTTTAATATAACAGACAGTGACCTCTGCCATATATGCAGAGACCCGGAAAGGGATCGCACCAGAATCTGCGTGGTTGAGGAGCCAAGCAATGTTCAGGTTATTGAGAGAACAGGGATTTACAGGGGACTGTATCATGTGCTCCTTGGTGCGCTCTCGCCCATTGACGGAGTGACCCCTGAAAAGCTGAAGATCAGGGAGCTCAAGGAGAGGGTCGAGAGGGACAGCATCGAGGAGATAATCATAGCCACAAACCCCAATACAAAGGGAGAGGTGACGGCACAGTATATCAGGGAGTTACTGGCATCCACGGGAGCCACCGTAACCCGTATTGCCTATGGTCTTCCCATGGGTGGAGACATAGAGTATGCTGATGAGGTAACCCTTGGTAAAGCCCTTGAGGGAAGAAGACCACTGTCATAACCCTCCTGATATACCCTGCCGTTTAACCATATGAAAGTGTGCCCACAGGAGTATACCCATACATAAAGGCAGCCACAGGACATGGAGGCTGTAAAACCTGATCAGTGTTACACCGTTTACCTCCGGGCCTCCTCTCACCAGATACAGTAGGTATTTGCCCACCAGGGGAATGGTGCCTGCCATTGAGGTGCCCACCTCCGTAGCCCAGTATGCCTTCTGATCCCACGGCAGCAGATAGCCCGTAAAGCCTGAGGCAAAGGCGATTACAAGGGTCATGGCTCCGACAAGCCAGTTTAATTCCCGTGGAGGTCTGTACGCCCTGTGCACCACGACACGAATGGTGTGGAGGATTATGAAGACTATGAGAAGATTTGCAGACCATTTATGAATACTTCTTACAAACCAGCCGAGACGTACCTCCCTGGTGATACGGACCACGCTATGGAATGCCTCGTCCTGTGAGGGCACATAATGTATAGACAGAAGGAGTCCGGAAAAGAGAAGACAGAGGAAAAGGGTAAAGGCAACGCCTCCGAGGCAGTAGAGGTAGCTGAGCCTTTTCGGCAGGGGCCGCTGCAAAAATCTCTGATGAGGGGCCTTTATGCCGAACCTAGAGTCTAACCAGTCTAAGATCTTACCCATTACACCTTCATTCCGATATAGAGTTTGCCCTTCTGTATTCTCATGGGAAGTCTCGTCAGTGGTGCTGGCGGTGGTCCTGCCAGTACCTTACCGGTTATATCGTATTTTCCTCCGTGACAGGGACATAAGAACTGCTTCTTTTTTCTGTGCCAGTTTACGAGACAGCCCAAATGTGTACAGACAGGAGAGAGAACATAAAGTTCGTTTGCATGATTTACCACAAAGGCCCTTGTGGTGAGGAGTCTGTCCTGCCGCTTGTAGGAGAAAACCACTGTTTTTACTCCCCTGCGTGGCAGCTCATCCTCATCCATTACGGGAAAGTATTTGACTGTCCGCTTTTTTATTCGAAAGGGATAGGTGGTAATCAGCGCAATGGCACTGGTGATGACACCTAAAATTACAAAGAATGTCTTGATTGTTACTGATAGAAATTTTCTTCTGTCCACCTCTAACGGGAGTTCAAGAGCTCCCTTAACTCCCTTCCGGCCTTGAAATGAATTACCTGACGTTCCGGCACATCAACGGATTCGCCTGTTTTCGGATTTCTTGCCTTGCGGGGTTTTCTGGTCTTGACCTTAAAGTTGCCAAAACCTCTGAGTTCAACTTTCTCGCCCCTGAGAAGGGCCTCTTTCAGAGCATCGAAAAAGGTCTCCACTATGATCTCTGTCTGCTTTCTGGTATAACCTTCCAGCTCCTCATAGACCCTGTTGATAAGTTCTGATCGGGTCATATCCTCTTCCTCCCTTTTTAGTAGTATAACAGATACTTTACGCTAATGGTCCTGGATATCAGGCCCTGGTACTGCTCCTTAACCTTGCCCGAAAGATACTCCAAAATAGAAGGTTGTCTTTTCTTTGTAACCACGTGAGGCTCGCCCTTTATTCCTCCAAGGCGGGCTGCCTCCTTTATTGCATCCTCGATGTTGCCTATTTCATCAATTAGACCTATCTCCTTTGCCTGCCTGCCTGTAAATATCCTTCCGTCGGCATAACGCTTTACCTCTTCATAAGGGATCTTTCTTCCTTCAGCCACTGCCCTGATAAACTGCTCATGTACATCATCAAGCACACCCTGCAGGATCTTCCGTTCCTCTTTTCCTATGCCACGAAAGACAGAGGCAAGATCCTTGTGCTTTCCGCTTTTGATCACCTCTGTTTTGATACCCACCTTGTCAAGGAGTCCCTTCAGGTTAGGCACCTCCATGATTACACCAATAGAGCCTGTTATTGTGCCGGGATTGGCAAATATCTTGGTTGCAGGAGCCGAGATATAGTAACCTCCTGATGCAGCCAGGGCTCCCATTGACACAACAACAGGTTTCTTCTCTACCAGTTTTTTTACCTCTTCGTATATCTCCTGAGAGGGTGCTACCGCCCCTCCGGGGCTGTTTATCCTTAGCACTACCGCTTTGACAGAGTGGTCTTTTCTGTACTCCTTTAGTTCCTCGATTATCTCCTGTGAGGATATGATGGTTCCCTCTACCCTTATCAGAGCTACCTTATCGTACAGAGGGACCCTGTTGCCGATTAGCGAGATGGCGATGCTGAGTATGATAATAAGGGCAAAGAGTATGGTAATAATCAAACATGCCTTTTTCATCTTTATCCTTCATCTTCAGGTACTGACTGAAGATTCTTAAGGCTGAGTCCGATCTTTCTTGTCTCCGTATCCAGTTTTATGATTCTTGCAATCAGTTCATCGCCCTCTTTATAGAGATCTTCCGGTCTCTTTCCTCCTGTTTCTATTTCAGAAGAATAGATAAGCCCCTCAACCAGATCCTCTATCTCCACAAAGATACCGTACTCAGTGAACCTGAGCACTCTGCACTTTACTTCGTCACCAAGGTGAAATCTTGATGGTATCTCCTCAAGCCAGGGATCAGGCGTAAGCTGCTTCAGCCCAAGGGACATTCTCTCCTTCTCTGGTTCCAGACCAAGAACCACCGCCTCTATCTTCTGGCCCTTTCTCAGCACCTCGGAAGGGTGTCTTATATGTCGTGTCCAGGACATGTCAGAGACATGAAGCAGGGCATCCACTCCCTCGGGCAGTTCAATAAAGGCTCCGAATTCCGTAAGGCTCCTCACCCTTCCGGTTACCTTCTGTCCCACTTTGTATCTTTGTGCCACCAGCTCCCAGGGCTTTGGCTTCAACTGCTTAAGTCCCAGGGAGATTCTTCTTTGCTGGGCATCCACATGGAGAACCTTTGCATCAATATAATCACCTATCTCCACGTAATGGGACGGATGTTTAGGTCTTGCAGACCAGTCAAGCTCGGATACATGAATGAGCCCTTCCACACCCTCTTCCAGCTCAACAAAGGCTCCGTAATCAGTAAGGCTTACCACCTTGCCGCTTACAACCCTTCCAACGGAATATCTGTCCTCAACACTCAACCACGGATCAGGTCTCTTCTGTTTGTATCCAAGGGTTACCTTTTCTGTTTCGGAATCAAAGTTGAGAACAACAACCTCTACCTCCTGGCCAATGGTAAAAACGTCGGAGGGGTGACGTACCCTTCCCCAGGAGATATCGGATATATGCAGCAGTCCGTCTATGCCTCCTAAATCTATAAAAACTCCGTAATCGGTGATGTTTTTTACAACACCCTTAAGCAATGCTCCTGGAGCCAGGCTGGCAAGTGTCTTTTCCTTCAGTCTTGACCTTTCTTCTTCCAGTATTTCTCTTCTTGAGACGATGATATTTGTGAGTTTCGAGTTGAATTTAAGAACCTTAACCCTGACCTTCTCTCCCACAATCTCTTCAGGATTTTTCAGAGGTTTGATGTCTGCCTGCGAGCCAGGCATAAAAGCCTTAACCCCCTGAATATCCACACGGTATCCTCCCTTTATCCTCTCAACAACCACGGCATCCACTGGGGTATTGTTTTTCTGTGCATCCTGAAGCAGGCTTAATACCTTCAACCTCTTTGCCTTTTCTATGGATAAAGAGACAAGTCCTTCTGCATCTATTCTTGAAAGAAAAACCTCGATATCATCGCCTTCTTTTAAATGTTTTAGCTCCTCTTCGGAGAATTCATGGACAGGGATAAACCCCTCGGATTTATAACCAATATCAATTACCACACTGTCAGGTCTGATGGCTACAACCCTTCCTTTTACAATGCTTCCCTCTTCTATCTCAGGTATCGTCTCCGAAAGTAGTTCCTGTAGTTCCTTTTCCTGTGTTTCCATTATCAGATTGACCTCCTCTATCAAATATTCCTTATCACCCAAGGGTGTATTATTTAATTGTGCGAAGCCTCTCCACTACCTCGGTGATTATCCAGTCAGGTGTGGAGGCTCCTGCGGTTATTCCCACTGTCTCGGCAGCAGAGAACCACTCCGGTTCCAACTCTTCGGCTGTCTCTATGTGATGAGTCTGCACCCCGATGGACTCACAGAGCCTGGCCAGCTGTTTGGTATTAGCACTGTTTTTACCGCCTATTACAAGCATAACATCCGTTTCCTTGGCCAGTTCTTCCGTCTCCTTAAGCCTCAAGGCAGTGGAATTACATATTGTATTATATACTTTTACCTCCTTTGCTGTCTCTATAACACGGGAAATCAGTTTCTTTAATGCATCCACAGGCTGGGTTGTCTGTACAACTATACCAACCTTCTTGCTGATTTTGTCTATCTCTGAAACATCCTTTACCACTATAGCATCTTCTCCAGCATAGCTGAGAATGCCCTTTACCTCTGGATGGTCTTTATCTCCGAGAATAATAACCTGATACCCCTCGTCTTTCAGAAGTTTAGCATATTGCTGAGCCTTTTTTACAAATGGACATGTGGCATCCAGAACCTCTATGCCTTTATTTTGCAGTTCATCATAAAGGGGTGCCGGGATACCATGGGTGCGTATGAGCATAACCTCTATGTTATCTTCAATAGTGTCCACAGGTTTTACACCCCTTGAGGAGAGTTGCTCTATTACCTGCGGGTTATGAATAATCGGGCCCAGGGTCCGAACATGACCCTTCTTTGTCTCTGCTGCTTCGAAGGCCATATCGATGGCCCTTTTCACACCAAAGCAGAATCCGGCCCTTTTTGCTATGATAATCTTCATATCACTATTTCTCCTTTAACTCCTTTATTCGGTCCATAATTATTTCGGAAAGTCTTTGCTGATACTCTTTGCTTGTTTCCGTAGAGCCAATCTCCAGGGGCGTGCCAAAGGTTATTCTTACCTTGGCAGGCCTGGGAAGGATGGCGCCCACAGGCAGGGCCTTGTCAGTGCCTTCTATCAAAGCAGGCACCACCTTTGCCTTGCTCAAGGCTGCAATCATACCCACGCCTCTGCGGCCACCGCTTGTATCTGTACCTCTTCGACGACCGCCTTCGGGAAATATTACCAGAACATGGTCTTTTTTTAGCAGGTCAACAGCGGTCTTTATGGTAGAGGGCTTGGGGCTTTCCCGGTCAACAGGGATTGAGAAGGCCCGGACGAACCAGGCAATGAGAGGATTCCTGAACAGGGACTCCTTGGCCATGTACACGGCAGGTCTCTTGATGGATATACCCACCAGTGGAGGATCAAGATAACTGAGATGATTGGCAGCGATAATTACTCCGCCTGTTTCTGGTATATTCTCGCTACCGCGTGCCTCGTAGCAGAACATAACCTTGTAAAAGATCTTAAAAAGGATTTTGAAAAGATAATAAAGCAGTCTGTTAAGCCAGTTTTCCATGGTTTATAGCTTCTAAAATCTTTTTTAATGTCTCCTCTATAGTCAGAGTGGTTGTATCAATGGTTATTGCATCATCAGGTTTTTTCAGCGGTGCAAGGGCCCTTTTGGAATCTCTTTCGTCACGTTCCTTTACATCCCGTATGGCCTCCTCCATGGTAATGGGTGACCCCATAGCCTGTAATTGTTCGAATCTTCTCCTGGCTCGTGCCTCGGTGGAGGCTGTAAGAAAGAACTTTTTCCAGGCATTGGGAAAGACAACGGTTCCCATATCTCTTCCCTCGGCAACCGTGTCATATCTTTCAGGGAATGCCTGTTGAATCCCCAGAAGAAATGCCCTTACAGGTGCCCTTGCGGAAAAGACAGAGGAGTAGTGGCCTATCTCGGGTGTTCTGATCTTTTCGGAGACATCTTCAGAATTTATATAGACCTTGCCGTCAGAGAAGTTTACGGAAAGTCCCTGGAGCAGCCTTTCAATCTCTTTGTCTGAAATATCCTCTTCAGCCCCTTTTGTTCTCAGATAGAGGGCAACTGCCCTGTACAGGGCTCCGGTGTCAAGATACTGAAATCCTAACCTCCTGGCAAGGAGCTTTGCAATGGTGCTCTTGCCTGCTCCCGAGGGTCCATCTATGGTGATTACCCTTTTCATGACAAATTGAGTGAATATATTATAACAATATCAAGGAATATAAAGAAAAAGAAAAAGATTCAGAGGAGGGGAGCAAGAAGTGTTTTTTTAAGATTGATACTGGAGTTGCTGTTCCATCTGGGTGGTATCTTCCACCTCTGGAAGATAACCTATTCTTATGCAGCCCCAGTGTCTTCTCGCCAGATTAAGAGGAGCGGATAGGTCATTAACCAGCTCACCCCCTGCCTCACGGGGTCTTCTGAATGCCTGTCCAAGGATACTTTCTGAGCGGGCACCATTAAGAGATACCTCGTCCTCCATTTTTACTCCTGCCCTGGCTGGGTTCAGATGAGTAGGCATGTATCCATTTCTGTCCATAACAACCACATAAATGATTCTGCTGTCCAGGGAGGACCATTTTTTTAGAAGTGGCAGGATTTGGACTTCAAAGTAATTATCAAAACGTGCAGTATATCTTCCCTCATCCCTTTTGCCGTAATTGGTATCGAACAGCGCATCTTCACTTATCATTCCAGAGGATATGTCATGGGAGATTTTCTCCATGAGATAATCTGCCATTTCTTTAACGAGTTTCTCCATGCGCTCATCTGTTTGATCCTTTTTTATGCGGGCCATTACACTGTAGAGCTTCAACGACATGGTGCTGAGAAACTCTCCGGAGGAGGCTATATTTTTTGAAAGTTGCTTTAACTTTTTAGCTCCCTCTGCCACCATCTCCATATTTGACTGTATTTCTTCAGAGACCTGAGTCTGTTCCTCAATAGCAGTGGCTATCTGATTAATCATGTCAGCCACATGTCTGACATCATTCACTATATTAAGTACTGATTCACTGGTGCTTCTGGCGCGTTCATCTGTCTCCTGAACCTTAGCAAGGGTTGCCTCCATGGTGTCAAGGGAGTTTACAGTCTTTGTTTTTATGTCCTTTATAACCTCGGATATCTCTTCTGTTGCTTCAGCGGTCTTCTCTGCCAGTTTTCTCACCTCGTCTGCCACCACTGCGAAGCCCTTGCCATGCTCTCCTGCCCTTGCAGCCTCAATTGCTGCATTCAGAGCTAGGAGGTTTGTCTGATCAGCTATATCTCTTATAACAACAAGCACCTTATCTATATGCTCAGTGGCACTGGAGAGATCCCTGTTTGTCTCTGCCCACTTACGGATCGTTTCACTGAGAATGCTAAGGTTTTCAAGGTTCTCCTCTATATCCCTTTGTGCCTGGGCAGCGTTTTCTTTTGAGTTTTTACTGGATTCTGCAGCCATGTTTGCACTTCTGGACATGTCTGCTATGGTTGATGTCATCTCCTGTAGTGCCGTAGCAATCTGAGTGGTCTGTCCTGATATGTTCTCTGACATCTCAAAGAGATGTTTTGCTGTGTCTTCAAGGTTATCAGCTGTATCCTTCAATCGGAAACCAAGAGAAAAGATCTTTCTATATACTTCACCAACCTTTGAGATAAAGGTGTTCAGGCCTTGAATAAGCATGTTGTAAGTGGATGAGCTATTTAAAAAACCGGATAGAATGCCAGTTGTTTTATGTTCCGGAGTAAGAGTCTGCCCAAGGGATGGACGGCCTTTAAATATACTGGAGAAGCTTTCCTCGAGACCCTTGCACCCCCATTTACGTCCGATCCAGAAGAGAAGATTAAGGCAGACAGAGACAATAAGAAAAGACAAAAGCAGAATATTCAAGCCCGCACCTCTCTAAAAGTGATGTAGGTTTTATCGGCTTTTTTTCGAAAAACTTTAATGCAAAATAGAGAGTTTGTATTGCAATATGGCAAAGAGAAAGAGTAATAGATTAAAATAAGGCACGAGCATTACACGGTTTTTTCTTTTGGGGACTTAACCATTTCAAAGGAGGTGTCCATGAAGGTTGTTGCATTCAACGGAAGCGCAAGAAAGGAAGGAAACACGTCCATATTACTTAAACTGGTTCTTGAAGAGCTTGAAAAGCATGCACCAGAAATTTACGAAAAAGTAGAAAATAGAACATTTGGAGAAGTTTTAAAAGATTTTGAATCTATGCCAGATATTTCTATAGATTACGCTGTAATGGAAAAAACGGATAAAGCTGTTGTCCTGCCACTTGATATAACC
>JALUAR010000081.1 GCA_027050975.1 Thermodesulfovibrio sp. | reverse complement strand
CTCTCCCATTGTACACGATTCGTGGACTTCACAGACGTGCCATACGAAGAAGAGGAAGAGGTGTTTTGATGATTCGTACACCAGCAGTAGCCGGACAGTTTTACAACGGAACACTGGAAACCCTGAACCGACAGGTCAGACAGTACATTGTTGATGCACCAAAAGAGCCTGTTATCGGTGCTGTCTGTCCCCATGCGGGTCTTATGTATTCGGGTCCGGTTGCAGGGGCTGTGTTCTCAAGAATAGAAATTCCTCCCACGGTTATACTTCTGGGGCCAAATCATACAGGACTAGGTGAAAGGATATCGCTAATGGATGAGGGAGTATGGAAAATTCCTACTGGCAGCTTTGAGATTGACAGGGTACTGGCCCACAGGATTTACAAAAATGCCGAAGGACTTGTGGCAAAGGACACCAAGGCACATCTGTTCGAGCATTCCCTTGAGGTCCAACTTCCCTTTATCGCCTATTTCACCACATCTGTAAAGATAGTTCCTATCGCCATAATGCAGGCATCCATACAGGAATGTAATAAATTGGGCATTGCCATTGCAGAGGCAATTAAAGAGGCGGATTATGATGTTACCATCGTAGCCAGTTCTGATATGAGCCACTATGTCTCCCACTCGGAAGCCAAGGCCCTCGACAGACTGGCCATTGAGAGGATACTTGAGATTGACCCGGAAGGACTGTACAATACGGTTCTGACCAAAAGAATCACAATGTGCGGATATCTGCCAGTAACAACCATGCTGTATGCAGCTCGTGTCCTCGATGCTGAAAAGGCAGAACTGGTAAAATATGCCACTTCAGGAGATGTAAGCGGAGACTATAGCTATGTCGTTGGTTATGCTGGCATTATAGTCAAATAAACTGTACTGTCAGAGCATGGTAAAATTCTATCCGGTACTTTCTATGGGATAAGATATGACTCAGCAGGACAGAAGAACACACAAAAGGTACGAGGTAGATAATCTCTCAGGACATCTCACCTTCATACTCGATGTAAAGATACTCAATATGAGTCTGGATGGTATGGCAATCGAGACAAACAAGTTGGTCACGGTCAACAGAGACTATTCTGTAAAACTCGAATGCAACGATGAGAACATCCGACTCACAGGCAAAGTGGTGTGGTCAACCCTGGCACGCACGGCTCATCTGCCCAATGGAGATGTTGTACCCATTTACAGAGCTGGACTTAAATTCGAAAAGGTGCTCTCCGAGAAAGCTCATAAGATCAACAAGTTTATAGAGAAAAACAGGGTTCTGAAGCTCGAACATCGCTTGTATGGAAGATTCAAAATCGATTCAAAAAATGCTACAATCCACCTCCCCCATGACTTCACGATAAAAAAGATCAGCCTCTCAGGCATGCTTATCGAAACAGACCTTCCACTGGAAGAGCACACAACCTACGACATAGCCATACAACTGCGTGAAGGAGAAGAGATTTTCCCCCGTGTACAGGTAAGAAATCTGCTCAGAGAGGAATCCTCTAATAGATACAGTATCGGCGTGGCCTTCGTTAATCTATCAGATAATGACAGAAAAAAACTTGAGGCTTATCTAAAGCAACTGGAAGAGCAAGCAGATTGACTTTTTAATCTCAAATCGGTTTTAATATTAGTCTAAGCCATAATCCTTTTGGAGGTCGAAAAATGTATGCAATAATAGAGACAGGTGGAAAGCAGTACAGGGTTACTGAAGGCCAGACATTGAAGGTGGAAAAGTTAGACTCTTCTCCGGATGAGACAATTGAGATCAACAAGGTTCTTCTCGTAAAGAAGGATGACTCAACTGTTGTGGGCGCTCCATACATTGAGGGAGCCTCTGTGAAGGCGAAGGTTCTTGAGACCGCAAAAGATAAAAAGGTTCTTGTATTCAAGAAGAAACCCCGCAAGGGTTACAAAAGACTCAAAGGCCACAGGCAGTATTATACAAAGATAAAAATAGAGAGCATCACCTGTTAACAGTATTACAACAACCTAAGGAGGCTAAATTATGGCACATAAAAAAGGTGTTGGAAGTTCCAGAAACGGGAGAGACAGTCAGGCGAAAAGGCTTGGCGTTAAGAGATATGCAGGACAGTTTGTACGTGCCGGAAACATTCTTGTAAGACAGAGAGGCACCAAGTTCCATCCCGGCTTCAATGTGGGAAGAGGCGGGGATGATACTCTTTATGCGAAAATCGATGGCATAGTAAGGTTTGAGCGTAAAGACAGGACCAGAATGAAGGTGAGTGTCTATCCTGTTGAAGGCTAATCCATATATCTGAATATCCAGACTAAAGAACAAAAGACCCTGCTAAAGGCAGGGTCTTTTGTTTTATAATACTGATTGAAAAAGGTTTACTGATGAATGTTCTTCACATTATCGGCGCAGGTCTTGCAGGTTCGGAGGCAGCATGGCAGGCTGCTGCAAGGGGGGTACGTGTTATTCTTTATGAGATGAGGCCTTTCCACTGGACTCCTGCTCACAAGACAGATCTTTTCGGAGAACTGGTATGCTCCAACTCACTGAGATCAAAGGACCTTTTAACTGCAGCAGGTCTTCTCAAGGAAGAATTAAGGCTTGCTGACTCTCTGATAATGGACGCTGCTCTTAAGAGCGAGGTCCCGGCAGGCTCGGCCCTCGCAGTTGACAGAGATGTATTTGCAAAACACATAACGGAACGCCTCCTTGAACATCCGTTGGTTGAAGTGGTCAGAGAAGAGGTTACAGAGCTACCTGACGGATACTCAATCATTGCTACCGGACCTCTCACTTCAGAGCGGCTTGCCAGAAGATTAAGCGAACTGATAGGAGCGGAATATCTTTATTTTTATGATGCAATTGCTCCCATAATTGATGCGGAAAGCATCGATTACACCAAAGTCTTCAGGGCCTCAAGATACGGAAAGGGAGGAGACGATTATATAAACTGTCCCATGAACAAAGAGGAATACGAAAGGTTCTACAATGCCCTTGTTGAAGCGGATACCGTAACCGCCAGGGTCTTTGAGGATGAAAAGGTCTTCGAAGGATGCATGCCTATAGAGGTTATGGCACGAAGGGGGAAGGATACACTCAGGTTTGGCCCAATGAAACCCGTGGGTCTTAAGGATCCGCGTACAGGAAAAGAGCCCTATGCGGTGGTTCAGTTAAGGGTGGAAAATATCGAGGCCACGGCATATAATATGGTAGGTTTCCAGACAAGGCTGAAATGGCCGGAACAGAAAAGGGTTTTCAGGCTGATTCCCGGACTTGAAAAGGCAGAGTTTCTCCGCTACGGAAGCATCCACAGGAACACCTTTATAAACGGTCCGAAGTTTCTCAACAAAGACCTGAGCCTTAAGATAAAACCGAAGGTGTATATTGCGGGTCAGCTCACAGGTGTCGAAGGGTATATAGAATCAACAGCCATGGGGCTTTTGGCAGGAATAAACAGCTCAAGAAGAATACGGGGAGAGGATTTTGTCCCTGTTCCCGAGACAACGGCACATGGCGGGCTTGTCAGGCATATTACCGAAACATCTCCCAGGGGGTTTCAGCCGAGCAATATAAACTTCGGCCTTCTTCCACCTCTTGTAGAGAGGGTGCGAGACAAGAAGCAAAAGAAGCAGAAGATTGTCCTGCGTGCATTGTCTGCCTGGAAGGATTACCTCTCCAGGGTGAAGCCATGAATGAACAGGTCAAAGAGTTTCTAAAATACATGGAGGTCGAAAGGGGTGCCTCCAAGCATACTATCAGGGCCTATCGAAAGGACCTGGAGACTTTTTTCACCACAGTAAAATGTCCTCCCGACAGGGTTGATGTCTCTGATATAAGAGGCTTTATAGCACAAAGACTGCGAGAGAAAAAGAGCAAGACATCTGTCAACAGACAGCTTGCCACGCTAAGGTCTTTTTTCAGATTCCTTCACCGTGAAGGTTACATCAAACATAATCCGGCAAGGCTTGTACCGAATCCGAGGCCTGAAAAAAGACTTCCGAGATTTCTCTCTGTTGATGAGACATTCTCTCTTGTTGAGAAACCACAGGAGTTTGGCTTTCTTCCGACTCGGAACAGGGCAATACTGGAGCTTCTGTATGGTTGCGGTTTAAGGGTCAGTGAACTGGCCTCTCTAACACTTGATGATATAGACCTCAAAGAGGGGTTGCTGAGGGTTAAAGGTAAAAGAAGAAAGGAACGTATTGTCCCTATCGGCAGCAAGGCATTGAGTGCATTAAAGACTTATATAGTGGAAAGGGCGCTTATGAAGAAAGAATCACTCTCTCTGTTTCTTAACAGAAACGGCAACCCCCTCAGTGAGAGAGGCATCCGAAACATTGTGGTCAGATACTCAAGAGAAACAGGTTTAAGCGGACGTGTAAGTCCCCATACTCTCAGACATAGCTTTGCTACCCATCTGCTTCAAAGCGGTGCTGATCTGAGAGTAATCCAGGAACTCCTTGGACATAGCTCTCTGTCGTCCACACAGGTCTATACACACCTTGATCTTTCCCATCTAATGGATGTTTATGACAAGGCACATCCGCTATCAAACCACAAGAAAAGCAGAGGAGAAAAGTAGACGTTCTTTGTTATAATAAGTCTGCCATGTTTAAAGGAACAACAGTCATATGTGTAAGAAAAAACAACAGGGTTGCAATTGCCGGTGACGGTCAGGTAACAATAGGCGACACTGTTTTGAAACATAATGCACGTAAAATCAGAAAGATGTACAACAATCG
>JALUAR010000080.1:3110-4726 GCA_027050975.1 Thermodesulfovibrio sp. | reverse complement strand
TAACCTCCTTTTGTGGATTTTGGGTGTTAAATCCTGTAGGTTTAAGGGATGGTTGCCCATTTTGTCAATTCTGAGGAAACAAGACCCTTTCGTGTAGATTATTTTTGAGGAATGTCGCATTCCTGAACTTTTTATGGCAAAACTGTTATAATTAACAGCTAATCAGAGATATTCTGTGTATTGCAACTTTTTTATGCTTGCTAAGAGAATCATACCATGTCTTGATGTCAAAGATGGCCGGGTGGTCAAAGGGGTGAACTTTGTAAACATCCGTGATGCCGGTGACCCGGTGGAAAATGCCATCTACTACGATGAGCAGGGTGCGGATGAACTGGTCTTTCTTGACATCACAGCCTCTCACGAAAAGCGAAAAATCATCCTTGATGTGGTTGAAAAGACGGCAACGGATGTCTTCATGCCCTTAACAGTAGGCGGAGGAATTCGTGACCTCGATGATATTCGTGACCTCCTGAATGCCGGTTGTGACAAGGTCTCCATTAATACCACTGCTGTAAGGGACCCGGAGTTTATCAGAAAGGCAGCAGAGCGCTTTGGCAGCCAGTGCATTGTGGTTGCTATTGACGCAAAGCGTGTACATGACTCCAGGTTTGAGATTGACCAGGAAAGAGACATCCCTGACTGGCTTAAAGTAAACAAGGAGATGGAGTACCTGACTCTATCCAGCCAGGACACAGCAGCTGGTGTCAAGAGATGGGAGGTCTTCACACACGGCGGAAGAAGACCCAGAGGAATAGATGCAATTAAATGGGCCCGTTATATGGAGGAGCTTGGTGCAGGTGAGATACTGCTTACATCCATGGACAGAGACGGAACCAAGGATGGTTATGACATAGAACTGACAAGAGCTGTCTCAGAGGCGGTGGGAATACCGGTGATAGCCTCAGGTGGTGCAGGTAACTTAGAGCATCTGTACGAGGCTGTTACAGAGGGCAAGGCAGATGCCGTGCTTGCTGCTTCCATATTCCATTACAGGGAATATACAATCAAAGAGGCCAAAGAGTATCTGATACGAAAGGGTGTGATTGTAAGGCCTGTGTAATATGTGGTATGAGTCTTTATTAAAAGGGAGGAATTTATACCACCTTCCCGAAATATAACAACCGGCAGTTTCGACTATTACAATTGACCTGAATTTCAATAAATTAAGCATTGGAGGAACTGATGAAAATCGATGAACTTTGTATTAACACTATAAGATTTCTTGCAGTGGATGCTGTGCAGAAGGCGAACTCGGGACATCCCGGAATGC
Source organism: Thermodesulfovibrio sp. (assembly GCA_027050975.1). GTDB lineage: Bacteria > Nitrospirota > Thermodesulfovibrionia > Thermodesulfovibrionales > JdFR-85 > JALUAR01. The sequence goes on along the minus strand of JALUAR010000080.1, from coordinate 3,456 downwards.
CCATGGGTGATGCAGCAATGGCATATGTGCTGTGGTCAAAATTTCTGAAACACAACCCAAAGAACCCTCGCTGGATGAATAGAGACAGGTTTATACTCTCTGCAGGCCATGGTTCCATGCTGCTTTACAGCCTTTTGTATCTTACAGGCTATCCCATTACCCTTAAAGATATAAAAAACTTCAGGCAGTGGGAGAGCAAGACCCCAGGGCATCCCGAGTATGACCCGGAATGCGGGGTTGAGACCACCACCGGTCCCCTTGGGCAGGGATTTGCCACCGGAGTGGGTATGGCAATGGCTGAGCGCTACCTCAGTGAGTACTTTAACAGGCGTGGCTTTCCCATTGT
>JALUAR010000080.1:0-3100 GCA_027050975.1 Thermodesulfovibrio sp. | reverse complement strand
TAACATCTATGCCATCTGTAGTGACGGTGATCTCATGGAAGGTGTTGCGTCTGAGGCTGCCTCCCTTGCCGGCCATCTGGGCCTTGGTAAGCTTATATACCTTTATTCAGATAATAAAATAACGATTGAAGGCTCAACGGATCTCACCTTTACCGAGGATGTGGCCAGGAGATTTGATGCCTATGGATGGCATGTCCAGAAGGTAGATGGTAATGACCTGAAGGCGATTGAGAAGGCCATAAGGGAGGCGAAAAAGGAGAAGAAACGCCCCTCGCTGATAATTGCAAGAACCCAAATCGCCTTTGGAAGCCCTAACAAGGAGGGCACACCGGAGTCTCATGGAGCACCCCTTGGTGAGGAGGAGATTAAACTTACAAAGGAGAATCTGGGCTGGCCAGTGAGTCCAAAGTTTTACGTTCCCAGGCAGGCCTTAAGGCATATGAGAAAGGCTATCGAGCGTGGAAGGGCAGAAGAGAAAAAGTGGCTCTCGATGCTGAAAAAATACAAAAAGAGATATCCCGAGCTTTATGCGAAGTGGGTTGAATTCACTGAAGGACAGCTCCCAGAGGGCTGGGACAGGGAACTACCAAAATTTCTTCCCGAGGATGGCCCTGTTGCCACCAGGTCCGCCTCTGGTAAGGTGCTTAATGTGCTTGCTGACAGGGTGCATAACCTTATCGGTGGTTCGGCAGACCTTGCTCCGTCAAACAACACCTATCTCAAGAAATATCCTGATTTTGGAGTAAGGAAGGCCGGAAGGAATATACACTTTGGAGTGAGAGAGCATGCAATGGCTGCAGCCTTAAACGGCATGGCCTTAAATGGAGGAATAGTTCCCTACGGTGGCACCTTTCTGATATTTTCCGACTACATGAGGCCATCAATCCGCCTCGCTGCTATGATGAACCAGCATGTGATTTATATCTTTACTCACGACTCTATTGGTCTCGGAGAGGATGGTCCCACTCATCAGCCTGTGGAGCAACTCACCTCATTAAGGGCGATTCCGAATTTCACGGAAATAAGACCTGCCGATGCCAATGAAACACGTGAGGCATGGAGGATAGCCCTTGAGCACAAGAGAGGACCTGTTGCACTTGTGCTTACAAGGCAGAAGGTGCCTGTAATAGACAGAAAGAGATATGCCTCTGAGGCTGGTATTCATAAAGGTGCCTACATAGTGGCAGACTCAAAGGGTAAGCCAGAGCTTATACTGATTGCCTCTGGTTCAGAGGTGCACCTTGCCATAGAGGCTTATGAGGAGTTGACCAGAAGGGGAATAGCCGTCAGGGTGGTAAATATGGCATCCTTCAGGCTTTTTGATGAGCAGCCTCAGAGATACAAAAACAGGGTGCTGCCTGATGATGTGAAAAAGAGGATAGCCATCGAGGCTGGTACCTCTCTCAGCTGGCACAAATATGTTGGTCCCGAGGGTGACATAATCGGAGTTGACAGATTTGGAGCCTCTGCACCCTATAAGGTACTCTTTGAAAAGTATGGCTTTACAGTGGAAAATATAATCAAACGTGCCGTGAGGCTACTGAAGGGATAAATCCCTTCTTTTAGTCCTCAGCAGGAGTTACCACAGCCATTACAACAAGCCTCTCACCCTTTGATGCCTTAAACCCATGAGGGACCATGGGATCACAGAGGATTGCTGTCTTCTCGTCAGCCTCTATCTCCTCATCACCCACGATGAAGACGCCTTTGCCTTCAACACAGTACATCATAAGTCTCAGGGGGGCCTTGTGGGGTTTAAGCTCCTGACCCGGCTCAAGACACATCAGAGCAACCCTCATCTCCGGGGTATCGGCAAGCATTTCTCTGAAAATCCTGTCAGGGTAAAAATTGATAACCTTTTTTAAATCCAATACCTGTACCATTTTGTCCTCCATAAACTGTTTTTTGGGCTGTATTACCATCGTTTGTTAATTTATTATAATATAGCACGTTAGCAGTTCTGATTCTATGAGGTATATCATATTTGACAATGAGAAAGGACAACCCAGAGGTTATCCGGCTCAGGTATCTCTATAGAAGGCTTATAGTAGAGGGGAGGATTTCCCTTTCCCATTCAGCTGCCTCACGTCTTATAGGTCCTGATACAGCCTATCATCTCTATAAAAATTTTGGTAAAACAAGAGGGGTAAAAGGTAAAAGAAGGAATAAGTGCTGATTAGGGACTTATTCCTCTATCATACCCCCTCCATAACCCCAAATAGCGGGGGATTTTGCCGCATTAAAAGCTAACTATTTGATTTTCAAGAAAAAAGGATGGTCGGGGCGAGCCGATTCGAACGGCCGACCTCTCGCACCCCAAGCGAGTGCGCTAACCAGACTGCGCCACGCCCCGAATTGAAAAAGAACTATAATTGATTGATTATCTCTCTCAGGCGGTCTTTGATATGCTGGATCTTTTGCTTCAGGTCCACTGAAGGCTCGGATACCTCAGTTTTCACGAGCTTCAGGGAAGGCTCTGAGAACTTCTTCTTCACACCTTCTATTGTATAACGTTCGTCATAAAGGAGTCTCTTTATCTCCAGTATGGTTTCGATATCCTTCTTTATGTACAGTCTCTGTCCTGAACGACTCTTTCTTGGCCTTAGAAAGGGAAACTCACTCTCCCAATAACGCAGCACATAAGACTCTACACCCGTTATCCTGCTAACCTCTCCAATTTTGTAGAAGAGTTTTTCAGGAATAGTGGTCGTTTTTTCTTTCTTCTTTTCTTCCGGTCTAATCATAATTAAATGCCTGGGTAAGGTTTAATATTGAAAACCGCTATTTTGACTTCACTCTTAATAGGTTGCTGGGTCTGAATGTAACAACCCTTCTTGCAGAGATTTCTATTTCTTCTCCGGTACGGGGATTCCTACCCATACGCGGAGTCTTTTTCCTTACTGTGAAGGTACCGAAGCCACTGATCTTTACGGTTTCACCCTCTTTAAGGGCATCCATCATGGTCTTCAGTATAATCTCAATAATTTCCTGAGCCTCCCTTTTTGGAAGCCCGACCCTTTCGAATATCTCCTGTGCCAGATCTGCTCTTGTCATATCAAAACCCCTATGTTAATTATATGAATTAGGAAAAATATTGTCA
>JALUAR010000079.1 GCA_027050975.1 Thermodesulfovibrio sp. | reverse complement strand
GTAGAATATTATATATAGGAGGATATGAATGAACGGAGGGTTTAGCTTTACTGTTAACGGTGATCTTGAGATTGTCTCGTGGGGGCGAAACATCTCAGAGTTCACTTCGATACCTCGCAAAACTGCACTTGGTAAAAAATATTTCGAGTTGCTTCCCAGAATAACTTTAAATGATTTCTCGGATGCGGTTGCCTTTGCTGTAGAAGAAGAAAAGAGGATCAGGTTTAAAGATTATGAATTTAGATGTTTGAAAAGCGTTGTAAAAGCTGACATTTCAATATCGCCTCTTAAAAATGGAGATTTTCGAGTAACTATATCTCCTTCTTTAAAGTGTGAGTTAGAGAAAGAGTTAGAATACTCTCAGGATCTCATTGACATAGGAAAATTAGCCTCTACCCTTGCACATGGTGTAAGAAATCCTTTAAATGCTATCAGAGGAGCTGTTGTATACATTAAAGAGAAATACACATCTGAGAAATCTCTTATAGAGTTTGCTGACATTATAGAGGAGGAGATTGTCCGCCTTGATGACTTTATTTCGAAATTCTTAAGCGCCTCTTTATTTGAGCTTCATTATACGGAAACAAATATTAACGAACTTATAAAGAAGATAGAGATTTTCACATCCTTTCAAGTAAGGGCTCAAAACATTGATGCTACTTACAACTACGGTAATATTCCCTCTATAAAGATAAATGCCTTCCAAATCGAACAGGCCATTCTAAACATTATAAATAATGCAATTGAAGCGATGCCGAAAGGAGGTGCTCTCACGGTCTGCACCTCAGTTGTAAAAGTGGGAGGAAACCAGTATGCTTTAATAGAAGTAACAGATACAGGTATAGGCATGAACAAAAAGACAATCAATCAGCTACTGGAAAAACAGAAAAACACAAAGAAAGGAAGAGGGTATGGTCTGTTTATCTCGCGCGAGATCATAAATAATCATGGCGGCTTAATAGAAATCCGAAGCAAACAGGGGCAGGGAACATCAATAAAATTATATATTCCAACACATCGAAAGAAGGTATGTTAAATAATATGTTAAATAATTTAAAAGGCAAGGTTTTAATAGTAGATGATGAGGTAAATGCGGTAAAGGTGTTAGCCTCCATACTGTCGCATGAGGGCTACGAGATACTTCAGGCATACGATGTTGATAGCGCGATAAGGCTTATCCATCAGGATGATATTGATACGATAGTTACCGACTTGAGGATGCCTGGCAGAGACGGGATGCAGTTTCTGGAATATGTTTTGGAGAACCACAGGGACATACCGGTGATCTTTCTTACGGCCTACGGTACGGTTGAATCAGCGGTAGCAGCGATGAACCTTGGTGCATACTATTACTTCATAAAGCCGCCAAATTATGCACAGCTGAAGGGTATACTTGCCAGGGCTGTTGAACAGAGAAAACTGAAGAAGAAACTTAACCTGATGAGAAGACAACTTTTTGCTCAGCAGAGTAAATGCCAAATTATCGGAAACACGCCCGAGATGATAAGAATCTTCGATACAATTGAGACGATCAAAGACTCTCCCAGTAGCGTACTAATAACCGGTGAGACCGGGACAGGAAAGGAGTTAATAGCACGGTCGTTACATTACCAGAGCTTCAGGAGCGAGAAGCCCTTTGTTACGGTAAATTGTGCAACCATTCCCGATGAGCTGTTGGAATCCGAGCTTTTCGGATATGAAAAAGGAGCATTTACAGGTGCGATACAGAAAAGGGTTGGTAAGATCGAAGAGGTGGCAGGGGGAACGCTTTTTCTTGATGAGATAGGAGAGCTTGATCTGTCTTTACAGGCAAAACTGCTGAGGGTTCTTCAGGAAAGGGAACTGGAACGGTTGGGAAGTAACAAAAGGGTAAAGGTTGATTTCAGACTAATCTGTTCGACAAACAGAAACCTTTCAGAAGAGGTGAAGAAAGGAAATTTCAGAGAGGACCTTTTCTATAGAATAAATGTTGTAGAGATCTGGGTTCCTCCTTTAAGGGACAGACGAGAGGATATACCTCTTCTGGCTGTTGAGTTTTTAAGAGAGTTTTGTGCCAGAGAGGATAAAGAGGTTTCGATATCTGATGGTGCCATGAATGCTTTATATAATTACCATTGGCCAGGCAATATCAGACAGTTAAGAAATGTGATAGAGCGCGCAGTAGTATTGGCAAAAAAGAATACCATTACCCTCAAAGAGCTTCCAGAGGAGTTTTCATCTCTGAGTAAAAAAGGCACCTTGAAATTTAACTCACTTAAAACCCTTAAAGAACTGGAAATCGATGCTATTAAGGATGCATTAAGAGAGTGTAATGGTAACAAATCTAAAGCCGCCCGCATGTTAGGCATATCACGAAAAACCTTCTATAAAAGGCTTAAGGAATTTAACCTCCACTGAGCTTGTCTGACACTTAATGTATCCTGTACAAATGTATCCAGGTGATACATGTTACCCAAGGATACACAATCTTTCATTCTTATGCCGCAAAAGGCCGCTTCTTTTTGGGGGATGTCAATTAAAGTGATACAAACAGTTTTGCCGTTAACTCATTGATAGAATTGGCACATTAAGTTCCAGCTCTTTTTTATCTGTGGAATCAAAGTTCTTCTGGCACAGGTATTGCTATTTTATAAAAACAAAAAATTTGAAACAGGAGCAAAAATGCAGAGGCATTGGTATGCACTATATGTAAAGTCAAGACATGAATTTCTAACCTATAACGAACTGATGAAAAAGGGTATAATAGCTTATCTGCCTTATGTGAAAAAGCTTCGTCAATGGAAAGATAGAAAAAAATATGTAAACTTTCCCCTCTTTCCCGGATATCTTTTTGTTCACATTGAGCCTGTTCAGAAGCAGTTTCTCAGTGTTGTAAAAACTCCTGGGGTTGTGAGACTCCTCTCATATAGACCCGGTTATCCGATTGCGGTATCCTCTGATGAGATTAACTCCCTGAAGATAATGCTTGAAAGTGGAAGGAAGATTGATATTTTTCCTCATCTTAAAGAAGGAATGCAGGTAAGGGTTAGAAGAGGGCCTCTTAAAGGTGCCGTTGGGACGCTTTTAAGAAAGGAAGAAGATTACATGATTTTTGTAAATATTGAGCTTTTAGGAAGAAGTGTTGGCGTAAGGATATATTCGGACGATGTTGAATCGGCATAAAAGAATGAGAGACACAGAGACCTATTTTCCTCAACTTTACACGGGGGAAGCGAGACAGCATATATATTTTTAAGTCGCAGGTACAGTTTATTTTGTTTTTGGATTTGAGAGAAATTTAAGGCTTTTTAAGTACCGAAAAAGCCTTAAAGGAGAGAACTATCTTTTCGGTTACAGGTGAATGTAACTGAAGAGGCGGAGCTATGTGGAGTTCATGATTTCTTCTTGCGGAGTTGCTTCAGGACGGATATTTTAAATTCCTTTCTGCCTGATTAATCAAACAAACTTTCTCTATTCCGAATGATTCTCTATATTTAGCTGAGGGAGATACATATTTCTATATGAGCAGAATATCAAGAGGCAAGGTTTTAATAGTAGATGATGAGGTAAATGCGGTAAAGGTGTTAGCCTCCATACTGTCGCATGAGGGCTACGAGATACTTCAGGCATACGATGTTGATAGCGCGATAAGGCTTATCCATCAGGATGATATTGATACGATAGTTACCGACTTGAGGATGCCTGGCAGAGACGGGATGCAGTTTCTGGAATATGTTTTGGAGAACCACAGGGACATACCAGTGATCTTTCTTACGGCCTACGGTACGGTTGAATCAGCAGTAGCAGCGATGAACCTTGGTGCATACTATTATTTCATAAAGCCCCCCAATTATGCTCAGCTGAAAAACATACTTGCCAGAGCTGTTGAACAGAGAAAACTAAAAAGAGAGCTTGATATCCTGAGAAAAAGATTGGGTGAGAGTGAGTATCAATATAACATAATAGGCAACACTCCTCAGATACTCAGGATAAACGAAACAATAGATGCAATAAAGAACTCGGCAAGCAGTGTCCTTATTACCGGAGAGACGGGTACAGGAAAGGAACTCATTGCCAGATCCCTCCATAACAGAAGTAATAGAAAAGATAAGCCCTTTATTGTTCTTAACTGTGCAGCGATTCCAAGAGAGCTTCTTGAGTCGGAGTTGTTTGGCTATGAAAGAGGGGCTTTTACCGGAGCAATTGCAAGAAGAGTCGGAAAGTTTGAAGAAGCAGCGGGAGGCACCATCTTTCTGGATGAAATAGGTGAACTGGAGTTGCCTCTTCAAGCCAAGCTCCTGAGAGTTCTTCAGGAAAGAGAAATAGAACGGTTGGGTAGTAACAAGAAAATAAAAGTAAACTTCAGGCTTATATGCTCTACCAACAGGGATTTAAAAAAGGAGATTGAGCAGGGCAGGTTCAGAGAGGACCTCTATTACAGGATAAATGTGGTGGAGATAAATGTGCCACCGCTGAGAGAAAGAAGACATGATATCCCGCTGCTTGTTTCAGAGTTCCTTAAGGAGTTCTGTATAAGGGAAGAAAAGGAACTCTCCATATCCGATGAAGTGATGAATGTGTTTCAGAATTATCATTGGCCCGGGAATATCAGACAGTTGAAAAACATTATAGAAAGAGCAGTTGTTCTGGCAAAACATGAGACAATTACTGCAAAAGAGTTGCCTGACGAGTTCCAATCCTTTAAAAAGAAAAAAGAGATCAGACTTCCTCAGCTTAAAACATTGAAAGAATTAG
>JALUAR010000078.1 GCA_027050975.1 Thermodesulfovibrio sp. | reverse complement strand
GAATATGGACCCAGTGGCTATTATTATGCCGAGAATTTTACTATGGCTAGGTGGTTTATCAAAAAAGTTGATGGGGGTTTGTACGTTAACTTGTTCTTTAATCACTCTTACTATCTCCTCTTACCAACATACATGCTAATTAAGAGACCACCTATACAAGGGTACAGGTTCTTGGTATTAGGCCTATTTACTGTTGTTCTAGTTCTCTTAGCAAAGTTTATAGAGGGGCGTATTAAAGAAAAAAAGTAGATATAAAGATTCTTAAATTTGGTCTGCTTGTTTTGCTCTAGATTTGTTTTATTATGTTCAACGAATAGAGTTTACAAAACGATCGCTAAGAAGGCTAAGGAAATCTATTCATGAGTTGTATTTGCAGAAGTTTAAAATATGGGTGTAAGTGGCGAGAAGACTTGAGAAGGGGTTAAAAAAATCTTTTAACTAAAGATCCTCGATGATTTATCAATAGATGCGGTTAATTCTCTAATTAAACTAATTTATTTTGGTTTTTCCCATTTGTATAAATCCATTACTTGGCTTAGTGTTGATCCTCTTTTTATCTCTTCTCTTACTCTGTCTTCTCTTTCTTTGACGTCTAGGGCTCTATTTATTATCTCTTGTGCGTTTTCTTGAGGTATCACAGCGATTCCTTCTTCTTCCGCAATTATGTAGTCGCCTGGTTTTATCTTTATTCCTTCAATTTCAATGGGCACATTTATTTCACCAAAGCCCTTTGGTTCTCCTGCTCTTGCACAGAAGTACTTTGCGAAAACAGGGAAATTTATCTTCCTAATATCATCTAGGTCTCTCGCAGCACCATATATTATAACACCAGCTACACCCTTGTTCTTAGCGCTGTGGGAAGCTAATTCCCCCCAAACAGCTATATCTTCTCCTCCAGCATCAATTACGATAACTGTTCCTTCAGTCGCATAGTCTATGGCTTCAACTGGTTTAGCCCAGTCACCAGGATAGGTTCTTACTGTGAGAGCTCTACCAAAGATTTTAACTCCAGGAATAGATACTTTATAGCCGGTTAAAACGCGTCCCCTGTGCATTGCATCGCTAACATTTGCGACAGAGACCTTGCTTAGTATACCAAGTAACTCCCTCTCTGTTTTAGCCTTTTTACCTTTAACAGCTCTAACAACTCTTTTCTCTAACATAGCTTTTTTGATCAATCTAGCTGCTTCAGTTGCGTTTTCAGATTTCGTTATGGCTCCTCCAACAATAACTACATCTGCTCCTCTTTCAACCGCTATACCAGCGTTCTCACTTGTTATCCCCCCTGCTATAGCGAGGGGTATAGAAACGCGATCTCTAATTTTTTCTAGTAAATCTAATGGATCAACTCCTCGCATTTGTTGATCTATACCTACATGAACGCAGATGATATCTACATCCAATGCCTCAAGTTCTTCACTTCTCTTGATAGGGTCCTTGACATTTATTATATCAACCATCACAGCCCCTCCGTAGTTTCTGGCTGCTTCCACCGCTTCCTTTATAGTGCTGTCGTCACTAACTCCTAGAACAATAGCGACATTTGCTCCAGCCTTAAAAGCCATTTCTGTCTCCAATCTCCCAGTGTCCATTGTTTTTAAATCGGCTACAATAACTCTGTCTTTAAATTTTCTCCTAGTCTCCCTTACAGCGTTCATTCCTTCACTCTTTATTAAGGGGGTTCCTACCTCTAACCAATCAACTCCTCCTTTAACTGCTTCCTCTGCTACGGTTAAAGCTCTTTTTAATTCTAAGAAATCAAGAGCTATCTGAAGTATAGGTTCCTTTCCCAGCTTCGGATCTATTAATGATATTTATATCACCTCTATGACCACTACTAAAAAACATATAGTGAATTAGAGATAAAACATAAGTTAGAATAAATAATTCAAGTTAAGCTTCTATATCTGCCTTAAAGTTTTTAGTGGAAGTGAAAACATTGACTAAGATACTAAAAGTAGATCCAGTGAATTTTACTATAGAGGACATCAAAGATGCAATAACTGCATTACTAGAAGGAGGGATCGTGGCTTTTCCAACCGAAACAGTATATGGATTAGGCGCCATAGCCTTCAAACCCAAAGCGGTTAAGAAAATATTTGAAGCAAAAGGTAGGCCTCTAGATAACCCAATTATAGTCCATTTGGGGGACATAGAACAAATACACAAAGTTGCTAAAAGAATACCTAGATGGGTTACAGAATCAATAGAAGTCCTCTGGCCAGGTCCCGTAACATTCGTTTTACCAAAAACAGATAAAGTACCAAAAGAGGTCACAGCAGGATTACCTACCGTAGCGGTAAGAATGCCCGCACACCCCATTCCATTAGCATTAGCCAAAGAAACTGATCCAATAGCCGCTCCTAGCGCCAATCTTTCAGGTAGACCTAGCCCAACACTCGCCGAGCATGTTATAAGAGACCTATATGGGAGAGTAGATGTAATTATAGATGGAGGTGAAACTTTTTTCGGTCTGGAGTCAACAGTTATAGATGCTACTGAAGACCCCCCTGTTATTCTCAGACCTGGACCAATGTCCGTGGAAGAGTTAGAGAAAATAACTGATAAGAAATTCAAAATTCACCCTGTTGCATTAGTCAGAGAAAAAATTGATGTAGCTAAGTCCCCAGGAATGAAATACAAACATTACGCCCCCAAAGCCAAGTTAATACTAATAGAGGGAAGCTATAACAAAGTAATACAAAAAATAACCAAAATATGCAGCCAATTAATGGCTGAAGGAAAAAAAGTGGCTGTGCTGGTGACAAAGGAAACAATCCATAAAATTAAAACAAAATGAAATTGCAAAACTTTTAATTGAAGCAGGACACGTTCGCAGAGTCCCCAATTATTATACAGGAGAAACACCGTTGCACTACGCAGCAAGTACAGGTAATACAGAACTCATAAAAATTATACTGGAAAAAGGTGCAGATGTTACAGTAAAAGATTTTGCAGGAGACACACCTTTACATAAAGCAGTCCGAAATTCGCAAAAAGATGCGGTAAAAGTCCTGTTTAAGCACCATTATGATTTTGTTTTTCCACTATTGACTAACAACGAAGGATACAATCCCCTGGGACTTGCAATAGAAAACGAAGACATAGAATGTGTAAAAATGCTTGTTCATCTAAAACATTCAATAGATACAATTTTTCCCAAAAATCTGGATCTGGAGGTTCTTGAGGAAAAATTCCATAATTTCATAAAGGTCCTTGACAGGGCTGGAATTGATCCAACTAAGTACCAGGCAAATGACTTTTATCACGGATATTCTATACTACATTATGCAGCGTATATGGACATGAGAAAACTGGTAAGAACTATGCTGGAGCTGAATGCGGATGTGGATATAATGGCCAGGGGAAACATGACCCCTTTGCATATTGCAGCAGAGGAAGGGAATTATGAGATAGTGGAATTACTTTTAGAGAGAGGAGCAGATCCTAATGCCGGGTTTAAAAGCTCAACGACACCGTTACACAGCGCAGCTGAGAGTGGTTCGGAGAAAATTATACTGGCATTATTGTTTGCGGGAGCAGATCCAACTATTAAAAATGATGAGAACCGGACGCCGGCAGGTGAAGCAAGTTATATGGGCAATGACGAAGCAGCCAAACTATTGAGAAAGGCGGCCAGGCTATATAAGAATAAGGGGAAGGAGGGAATGATAGAGAAGCTGAGAAGAGATTATTCACATAGTGAACTTTATCAAGCGATAAAGGAGAACGATATAGAGAAGGTAAGGAAGATATTAAAGAAACAGACTGGAAGAAGATTATTAAGTGTTCAGGACAAGTTAGAAAAGGACTATCCAATACACAGGGCGGTGAAGGTAGGGAATATAGAGATAGTCAGAGAGTTATTGGATAAAGGAGCGGAAGTAGATGATAGGGACGATGAAGGTAGAACACCGTTACACACGGCGGTACAGATGGGAGAAGTAGAAATTGTAAAGATATTACTACAGGAAGGGGCGGATCCAAACGAAGGTGATGAAATTAATCAGACACCATTATATTATGCAGCAGAGGAAGGGAATGTGGAGGTGGTTAAGGTTTTACTGGAAGCAGGGGGAAATCCCAAGATAAGGGATAATTATGGTAAAGGGCCTATTCATATAGCAGCAAGGAGGGGAGATGTAGCTATTATAGAGTTATTTTTAAAGGCAGGGGTAAGTGTTAATTTTCATGATGATGATAAAAGGACACCGTTACATTATGCTGTACAGAGGAACCAGATAGAGGCAGTGAAGTTTTTATTGAAGAAGGGTGCGAAGATTAATGCCCGGGACCAGGATTCAGAGACGCCGTTATACATAGCATTGCAAGCAGGGTTTGAGGAGATGGCAAGGCTATTAATAGAGGAAGGAGCAGATGTAAGTATCAGGAATGATGAGGGGAAAGCACCAGTTATGGTGGCTCTGGAGAAGGGGCTTGGTGAGATAGTAAATATGATTTTTGATAAGAAGCCAAAGTTTAATATTAAGGATAATGAGAAAAATAACTTGCTTCATTACGCGGCACTTCAGCATGATTTTAGAATTGTAGAGAGACTGCTTAAGGCAGGGATTGATCCCAATAAAGCCAATGATTACGGGACAACTCCTTTACATAATGCTGCAGAGAAGGGATTTTCAAAGATTGTAGAACTTCTACTGAAAGCAGGAGCAAATCCAAATGCAGAGACAGAACACGAAGAAACTCCTTTATATTTCGCAGCACTCAATGGACATGTAGAAG
>JALUAR010000077.1:1431-4810 GCA_027050975.1 Thermodesulfovibrio sp. | reverse complement strand
ATCATGGCCACTGCTCATAAACTCCTGAGAACTCTTTTCGCTATGCTTTCTCATAAATCTAAATTCCTCGTTAAGGAGAATTCTTTATAGTTGACTCCTTAGTTCTTTTCTTTATCGGCACCAAACTCCCGAACTGTTGTATGTGCAATGGTATCGCCTATTCTTTTGGCCTCGTCGCTTCCAATAAGCACCAGCAACTCTACAGCCAGCACTCCGATGCTTACAAGCCATCCGATAACAGGCAGATACCATAACAGTACAGCAACGGCAATAGTCAAATTTCTCAAAATAGACTCTTTTAGAGTACACGGATTACCGTCATCCCGAACAGTCTGAAGCCTGAGTAACGCCTTGCCAGCACTCCGTCCCTCGAACAGGCCATCAGCTATCAAAACATACAAAATACCAGCCATCAGACCAGCCCTGTGGAATGCATCCACAGCAATTGCAACCAGTACAAGGTCGATAGCCTTAGCAACAGAACGGGAGAGTAAAACCGATGGATTTGCCATTAAGAAATACTATCAGATACATAGAACTATTTTCAACCTGGATTTTTGTAAAGACCATCCTTTTTTTGCTATAATCTCTGCATGTCTGTGCTTGAGATCATAAGAAAAAAGAGAGATGGATTAAAGATAGAGAAAAAGGAGATAGAGCAACTCATCCGGGGCTATCTTGCTGAAGAGGTTCCCGACTATCAGATGGCCGCATTCCTGATGGCAGCCTTTATAAGAGGATTGGATGATACCGAGACAGAGGCTCTTACCGAAATTATGGTACAAAGTGGAGAGGTTTTGGACCTCCGGGAGATGGCTGACCCCAAAGTGGACAAACACTCCACAGGTGGCGTAGGTGACAAGGTAAGTATCGTCCTTGCCCCTCTGGTAGCAGCAGCAGGAGTTGTGGTGCCAATGATTGCCGGAAGGGGGCTGGGACATACCGGCGGCACCATAGATAAACTTGAATCCATCCCCGGCTTTAACACCCAGTTGAATGTGTTGGATTTCCGAAATATCCTCTGGGATACCGGTGTTGTCATTGCCTCTCAGTCAGAAAAGATAGCACCGGCAGACAGAAAACTCTATGCTCTGAGAAACGCCACAAGCACCGTTGAGAGCATCCCCCTTATAGCCTCGAGCATAATGTCAAAAAAGATTGCTGAAGGAATCAACGGACTCGTTCTTGATATAAAGGTTGGTTCAGGTGCATTCATAAAAACAGAGGAAGAGGCAGAAAGGCTTGCCAGAATCATGATCAAGCTGGGAGAGGCTTCAGGAATAAAAACCATTGCTGTACTTACAGACATGAATGAGCCTCTGGGCAAAACCGTAGGCAATGCCATAGAGATCAGGGAATGCATCAATGTTCTTAAAGGAAAAGCCGAGCAGGACCTCCTTGATGTCATACTCACCCTTGGAGCATGGATGTTGGTAATCGGTGAGGAACTGTTAGAGGAGACAGAAGATGTCGGTGTCTTTAATATCAAAGAGAAGGAGATCACCGAGGAATTGATAAATGAAAAGAGAATAAAATTGGAAGGACTTATTAACTCTGGAGATGCCCTGGAAAAATTCATCCAGATGGTCGAGGCACAGGGAGGCAATCCGGAAATAGTGGCAAATCCAGGTCTTCTGCCTGTTGCCGAAAATATCAGACCGGTGGAGATTGAAAAGGATGGCTTTATACAGCGGGTTGATGCAGAGTTGATAGGAAAGGCTGCGATGCTCCTTGGAGCAGGACGAACCAGAATCGATGACAATATAGATCATGCAGCAGGTATTACACTAAATAAGAAATCAGGCTCAGAAGTACACAAAGGTGATGTTGTGGCTGTCCTTCATTATAATGATACAAACTCATCAGAGGAGGCTTACAGACTGGTTAAAGAGGCATTTCAAGTGACTTCAGAACCACCTTCTGAGCGCCAGATAGTTCGAAAGGTTTTGTTATAAAAGTCCGTTTTCGTAAAAACTAAAATATCCGTCTCTTGTAATAATAAAGTGGTCATGAATCTTTATTCCCATCTCCTCTGCCACAGTCCTGAGTTTTGCGGTCATGGCTATATCACTCTGTGAGGGTTTTAACCTGCCTCCGGGATGGTTGTGAACAAGAATCATGCCTGTTGCCTTATGTATCAGCGCATATTCAAGTACCTTTCGGGGATAGACAACGGAATGATCAACAGTCCCTTCCTGTATAATCTCTTCGGCAAGCAGCCTGTTCTGTGCGTTTAGATAAAGAACTCGGAACTGCTCATCCTTTAATCCACCCATTACCACCTTGCAATATTCAATGACGGCTTCTGGAGAGGAGAGTTTTCTTTTTTGAAGCTCCTTTTGTTGAAGATACAGCCCGTGGAGTGCCTTGGTCAATGTAATCAGAACAGCAATGTTTTCACCGACACCCTCTATCCTTTTGAGTTCCTTCGGCTGGGCATCCAACACCCCCTTAATCCCTCCAAACTCTTTCAACAATCGTTTTGCCAGGGGTTTTGTATCTTTTCTTGGCAGGGCAAAGGTGAGTAAAAGTTCAAGGGCTTCATACTCATGAAGCCCTTTTAGACCCTGTTTTATGAACCGTTCCCTGAGCCGTTGTCTGTGACCGATATAATGTGCCTTTGAGCTATCAGTCCTCTTCATTAATCCTGTACTGAACAGTCACTTTTAGATCCTTGCGAAGAGAGTGATAGACAGAGCAGTACTTTTCCTGGGAAAGCGATATAGCCCTCTGGACCTTCTTTTCGGTAATTCCGTCGCCTTTAATATGGATTATCATATTTATCGCCTTGTAGTACTGGGGAGGAGTGGGATTTCTCTCACCCTCAATATCAATTTTAAAGTATGTTAGCTGGCATTTCATCTTTGTCAAAAATGAGACCATATCGATTCCCATACAGCCAGCCAGACTCAGCAGAAGGCTCTCCGTAGGCATACATCCCCACTCCACCTTAGCGTCAAAATCGATCTCATATCCCCGCTGGGTTCTTCCCACAAAAATAAGGTCTTTGTCCCATTCCAGCCAGCCTTTGGTAATGGGAGCTACCTTTTCTTTGTAACCTTTCAACTCCTCCTCAAGCGCTTCAATCTCCTTGTTCTCAGCCATGGAACTCCTCCTTAGTTAAAATTGTTGTGAACAAATCTCGGATAAGTACAGAATTAAAGAATTTTAAAACAATCCGTCCCGGGCTTTCAAGGGATTTCAGCAAAACTCCTTGACAAAATCCTTTCTAATCGGGATAATGGATAATATCATGAAAGAGAGCCTCCTGAGAGAATTACCATCCGTAGATGAAATCCTTAAAAGCAACAATGGCCAGAGATGGCTTGCTTCCTATCCCAGGATGTATGTCTTAAAAGCCATCAGAACGGTATTGTCC
>JALUAR010000077.1:0-1421 GCA_027050975.1 Thermodesulfovibrio sp. | reverse complement strand
AAGGGAAAAGGGACGCCTTTTCAAGAGAGGAGATTTTCACAGACATAGAAAAGCTTCTCCGTGAATTTACAGAAATGAAACTGCTTTCCCTGATTAATGCAACAGGTATAGTGATTCATACAAACCTTGGCAGGGCTCCTCTGTCAGAAAAGGCTCTGAGCAATATAATCTCGATAGCCCAGGGCTATTCTAATCTGGAGTACAATCTCGCAAAGGGCAGAAGGGGTAAAAGATACGACCATATACGTGGACTTCTCCGGGATATCACTGGTGCAGAGGATGCCATAGTGGTTAACAACAATGCTGCTGCTGTCTTACTTTGCCTTAGTGCCCTGGCCAGGGACCGGGAAGTGATAGTTTCCAGGGGCGAGTTGGTTGAAATTGGAGGGGCCTTCAGAGTTCCTGATGTTATGCTTCAAAGCGGTGCCATACTGAAGGAAATAGGGACCACTAACAAGACCCACATTACTGACTACGCCGCTGCAATTAATGAAAATACAGCCCTGCTACTGAAGGTTCATCAATCAAATTACAGGATCATCGGTTTTACCGAGGATGTTCCTATAGAAGACCTGGCAAATCTGGGCTCACTCCATGGCATACCCGTAATGTTCGACCTCGGTAGCGGCTGTTTCATTGATCTTTCACCATACGGCATCAGGGGAGAGCCTGTTGTTCAGGAGATAGTATCAAAGGGGGTTGATATAGTAACATTCAGTGGTGATAAGCTCCTTGGAGGACCTCAGGCGGGTATAATCCTGGGGAAAAAGAGATATATAGAAACTATCGCCCGTCATCCCCTCACCAGGGCAGTACGGATCGATAAACTCACATTGTCAGCACTTGAAGCCACCCTCTTTCATTATACTGACCTTGAAAAGGCAAAAGAGGAGATACCCGTTATGAACATGCTCCTTCAACCACCCGAACAGATCAAAAAGAGGGCAAAAAGAATCGCCTCAAAGATCAAAAAACAGGTCAGCAACTATGAGGTCCGCGTGGAGAAGGATTTTTCACAGGCAGGTGGTGGCTCTCTTCCAGGCATCTCTTTGCCAACCTTTATTGTTGTTTTAAAGCACAAAAAACTCTCTGCAAATACAATTGAAGAGAGATTAAGATATACAAAACCCCCAGTAATTTCAAGGGTTAAAGATGACTCTCTCCTCTTAGATGCAAGGACAATAAGAGATTCTGAGATCCCCCTTCTCATAAATGCCTTAAAATCAGCCTCTGATGCATTTTTTCCTTGACAAAATTATCGTTTCTTGCTAATTTTATTAAGTGCTTCTTATATGGAGGCTTTAGCCTCCATTCAGTTAAAACATTTAAGGAAAGGGGGGTGAGTCTGAATGACAAAGTCAGAACTTATTGAAAAAATTGCTTCTGATGCCGGACTTACCAAAGCAGATGCACAGAGAGCA
>JALUAR010000076.1:1350-4849 GCA_027050975.1 Thermodesulfovibrio sp. | reverse complement strand
GTCCCCGTTAATCTCCGTCGGAACGATCACCGTATCCGGCTCCTGGGCAAATACCGATATAATCCCCATTAATAATGTGATGATAACCAATAAACTAATCGTGTAACGCTTCTTCATTATAATTTCCTCCTTTTTAAATCAACTATTATTTCAGTGGAAATCCTGATTTTTATTAAAAATTTACAACTTAAATCTCAACCCAATGTTTGCTGTCATGCCGTAATATTGTTCCTTTAGAGGAAATCCCGTACCCTGGTTTAAATCCCGTTCTACGGCATTAAATAAATTATTTAGATTAAACAACAATTGTGCACCTTTTAAAGGGAGGGTTTGCCTGATTGAAACATCCCAGCGTGTATATGCGTCTGAATACCCTCGCAGTTCGCTATAAAAATTGTTCTGTTTGAAGATATCGGATTGGTACAGTATTGACATCCGGATCGAGAACCCCCTGTAATCGAAACCAAGAGTAGCATTGAAAATATGATCCGGTTGTAAAGTAATTCTATCCGTGTAAAACGTATCGATGTTAGTGGTTCTTATCCAGGGCGGTTCGGTAAGGTATTCAGTTTTAATAACAGTACGAGGATAATACGCTTCCGAAAAACTCCGCGTGTAATTCACGTTTAGGATCAGTCCTTTCAGAGCACCGGGGAGATACCAGAAATGGGTTTGCCATTCCAGCTCAAAGCCTTTCACTTTAACGGGATGTGGATTATTCATAAACCCGGAAATAACCTTTCCCGCCGCATCTTCCGGAAGTCCATACTCCTTGGGATCAATAATAGCACGTCGACCGGTAAAGAAAATTAAGTCTTTAATATTTTTATAAAACCCACCTACAGTAAACAACCCCAGGGTGTTTCCGTAAAAATAAAAATAAACATCATAATTTTTCGAAAGTGCCGGTTTAAGATAGGGATTATTCCATTTCACTACATTTAAACCAATATCCCAGGAAGGACGAATGCGATTATAATCCGGACGAGATAGCGTATGAGTATAGGCTAACCGGATATCAAACCATTTGGTTGGTTTAATACGAAGGTGAATCATGGGTAGCAAAAAAGAATTCGTTCGGATGGTAGTCGTATCCGTATGCACATATCCTTCATTCCATTTCAATGCTTCACTATTTCCCCGTATCCCCGTATATTTCGTCTGGTTAGCCTCATATCGGAAACCGGGAAGGAACATGATCTTTTGGCCAAATTCTAAGGATAACATGGCGTAGGCGGCACGATAATTTTCACTACCATTGTAGTCATCACGGATGGAATTCTGATAATCGTAGAAATAGCTACCTTCCAGTAAATGAGCAATCTGCCATGCGAGATCCAAATCCGGCATCGCGTGAATCGAATAATTACCGCCGAGAAAGTTATTGGGGTTATAACTCTTATCTATAAATAAGCTGTAAGGAAGTCTTTTCGATCCTAAGGGAGCAACTTCCTGCATCCAGGGAAAAGCTTTTAAGATGGCATCTCGCTCTTCCTGTCGACCTCCCCAATCAATTGGTACTCGCTTCCGCTCTATATCATATTTTCTTGATTTGTATTTATATTTTCCACCAAATTTAAAAAATCCACCCAGGAAATGTCTGAAACGCAGGGGATATTTAAAATCTAAATTTACCGAAAATTCCGATTCATTGGTGAGTGAATTTACCCTGGCGATATTATTCAGAAAAGCTGCGTCCAAATCATTTTTCGCAAAATTAGGAATTTCAGTTGGTGGGGCATACGGATCCAGGTTATTATAAAAAGCTCCCGATTCGGTGGCAGAAAAAATGAGTTGATCTGGAATCTTATTTCGCGCGGAAGTACCTGATATACCACCCTGAATATTTAACCCTTTAAAATTGTGGTCAAATTTTAGTGAACTGGTAAAAATGCCTACCCAACTCTCAAAGTCATTTAAATTATAATTGTGGGAAACCCCATCGACATCATAGGTTTCGTTACGATTTATTGTTTGTTTGACGATCCAGCTACCAAAGTTGCTCCATTTCACCCAGCCATTATCGTGTTTGACATCTAAAACCAACGTTCCCCCGTAGCGGCGAACTTTTCGGTAAATATCTTTTAATTGCAAGTTGGTAATGGAAACAACATTCGGCGCGTCTAACGTGGGGTTATTGATTGTATAATTAGCACTCATCTCGTAAGAACTATTATTTCGTTGTTCAATATCTACCTGAGCCAGAACTCCGAAATGTTGTTTGAAGAATCTTTTACTACCCCCAAGCACAAATTTATAGTTATCATAACTATTCCGTTGAGAGTTATACCCTCCTTGAAACAAAGCATCCAACCGCGGTTTGGGACCCGCCTTGCGGATTGTAAAATTCACGGTTCCACCTAAAATATCAGCTTCCTGATCGGGTAGATTTGCCTTGGTTAACTCGATTCCTGCTAACATATAAGGTGAGATCATACTCAAATCGTTGCTCCGGTCTCCACTGGAAGTCGATGCCAGAGTAACACCATCTATCGTGATTTTATTGTACTTGGGAGCCAACCCCCGAATGATAACTTTATTTCCCTCACCGCCACTACGCAAAATGGAAACCCCGGGTAATCGGGCAACTGATTCAGCAGCATTTGCATCCGGGATTTCCTGGATTCTATCGGAGGAAACGACATTCTTAATATTCAGAGAAGAGAGTTGCTTATTAATCGCTTCCATTTGCCCTTCTGCTTGTGCCGTAACTTCAACCTCTTTTCCTTTTATTACCGTATATTCCAATTCAAAATTTTGTACAACTGTCTGATTCGCTAAAACTTTTACCCGCGCTTCTTTCTTTTTGTAACCGATATAATAAACTTCCAGGGTGTACTCGCCTGGGGGCACATTCAATATTATATAGTAGCCCTCCATATCCGTGGCGGCTCCCAAACCCGTGCCTTTTATGACGATATTTGCTCCAGGTAAGGGTTCACCGGAAACCTTATCTTTTACAAAACCCTGAATTTTACCGGAGGACGCACCAAAACCCAGATAGACAAATAAAAACACAGAGAGAAGACAAATTGTTATGAAACGGTATTTTTGCTTCATGACGTACCTTTTTAGTATAATAAAAGGTGGAAAAACTACATGACATTCATAAACTAAAATCTATTTTTTAATAACACTTGTCTCAGTTAGTCGGAACCAAACAGAAAGGATGCGTACTTTAAAACCACAATACATAAACCCCCTCGATGTTAAAATGCTTGCGCAAAATAGAGACGGGGTAACTAAAGTGACAAGTAAATAACAGTAAAATTAACTGTTAAAAACTTGTTAAAAGACGCTATCTCAGGTCTCTGCTTTTTCTTGATTTTAGGGATGATGCCACATATATTAATCTTGGGTAGAAGAGGATCCATAAAATATGAATTTAAAAAACTGTTTCGATCTACATGTAAGTTTACAAGTTGCCCGGAATTTATGATAAATTTTTGATAATTTTTGAGAGCGTTTATTTTAGTTATATTGCTATTATGTAGAAGAA
>JALUAR010000076.1:0-1340 GCA_027050975.1 Thermodesulfovibrio sp. | reverse complement strand
GTTTTTATCCAACAAAAAATTATGGCTGACTTTTTCTTTCTTGGTTTTACTGGCACTTCTGATCTGGACCAGATTCGAAATATGGCACTTGAAGAAAAATCTTCAGTATGAACAGCAAATTAGTCATCACCCGGTATTCAAGGAGATTTACAATTCAACATTACCTAAACTGATCGTTTTAGGGGATGATTTCTTCTTTTTGGAGAGACATAATGATCAGGAGATTATTGTCCGTAAACATAACATTAATTCGTTGAATGACCTACGACAGTTGATCCTGAATTCTCCCGATGAAAAGATAAAAGGAAAAACTCCCTATGCATTCATTCCAATGTCCAGTATAAAACCACTTTTGTCAATTCTGCCCATATTTAAATCCGGGCAAAAAATTAGCTTCCAATATTCTTCGGCATTACAATCAAAAGATTTGTTAAACAATGATATCATATTTTTTGGTTCTTTCAGAAACCTTTACATTTTAAACCAGATAATTAAAAATCAGGTATTAAATTATGTTGTTGGCACCGGTCAAAATTCCCTGACCTTAAATATTGGAGATTCTTTATTCACGTATACCTTGAACGGTAACCCGGAGAAAGAACATTCTGATTATTGCCTTGTCATTAAAATTCCCGGGCCGAACCAAAATACGATTCTATTATTTATTAGCTTTTTTGAAACGGGCATGATTGGTGCGCTTCAATATTTAACCAATCCGGAATCCTTAAAAGAACTTCAACATTTATTTAAAAAACGCTATGGTTCCTTCCCTCCCTACTTTCAAATTTTATTTAAAACCACCGGTTTCTCTCGCACAGCATTTACCACCCATATTGTCCACATTAGCAAACTGGATCGAAGTAGTATAAAATGGTGATCTTATTTTTCTATATTCCTTGGCAAACCCTATAAGACTTACAATTATAATAATTGCCTTACCGATGTGTCTTACGGTTAGATTAAAAAAATGCCGGGAGGAACACCAATCCCCATTCATCTCCCAATCTGGTACTAATTTATAATTATGGATACTGCTAACATACAATTCATGAAATGTTTCATTACAAAATATACAGCTGAGAAAAATAGAAAGACCAAATGAGAGATATTGGGAGGAATATCTAAATCGAATGAAGTGTAGCGAAACGAGCTATTAAAGCTCATCCCACTAACTGTCATTAAATCTATTTATCTTGATTAACTATATGCTTTCTTTTGATACAATCCACAACTCATGCACAGAGTGGGCAAAAAATTTAAGAAATCCAGTTATTATTTCCCGATAGGCTTACGATAGTGAAGCAAAAACGGAGGTATTGTGTCGGAGCGTCATCCCTTTT
>JALUAR010000075.1 GCA_027050975.1 Thermodesulfovibrio sp. | reverse complement strand
AGTTGGAAACATTCCAAAGACGGTTTCTGGTATGTCAAAAGTGAAAACAAAGATTTTTGAGGAGATAGGAGACTTTTTCGCACCTTTTGAATTCCACTTTGCAACTCCTCAAGAGTTTGAAATATACGCAAAGCTTGTGAAGAAGCTGAAGAAAGTTTGAAGTTGGTTTTTTAAAGGTTTCTTTGATCAAAGAAAAGAGGGGGAGCTACGAACTTGAACTCTTTGATCTCCTTCCTTTACCACCCGAGCTTATAGTGGATGGCTCAATTATTGACTCTCTCCGCCTGGTGGATTCCATCAAGGAGCTAATCAGGAAGGCCAAAATAAAGACAAAGGATGTGGCTCTTTCGGTTTCCGGTCATTCCTCGGTTATTGTAAAAATGATAACCCTTCCGGAGATGACAGAGGAGGAGCTTGAGGAATCCATCAAATTCGAAGCAGAACAATATGTGCCTTTTGACATAAATGATGTTAACATAGACTTCCAGATTATAGGTCCAAGGGCAGAGCCTGGACAGATGGATGTTATCCTGGTGGCTGTAAAGAGGGATGTTGTTAATGAATACATAACAGTTGTGCAGGAAGCAGGTCTAAATCCAGTGATAGTGGATGTGGATATATTTGCAATGGAGAATATGTACGAGGTCAATTACGAGATTGAGCCAGAAAGGAACATTGCTCTTATAGATGTGGGGGCAAGCTCGATAAAAATGAATATTCTGAAAGGGGGAGTCCCTTCCTTTACAAGGGAGACCCCCATAGGTACGAGTATTCTTACCGAGTCATTACAGAGGGAGTTTAACATTCCCTTTGAGGTGGCTGAAAGACTGTTAAAAGGAGAGGCTGTTGAGGGGGTGTCTGATGACGATGCCCTGTCTGTTATAATTGCCTCCTCTGAGGATATATTTAATGAAATAAGCAGATCTCTGGACTATTACAGAACCTCAATGGCCGGAGATGATGTTGCGGAGATAATACTGTGCGGAGGCGGTGCCTTAATAAAGGGGTTTGCTGACAATCTTTCCGATCGTGTAAGGACTGAGGTTAAAATAGTCGATCCTTTCCAGAACATAGCAATATCAAAAAAGCTTGACGAGGCTTACATTCGTGACCTCGCACCGCTGGCTGCAGTGTCTGTCGGCCTTGCACTTAGAAGGTTGGGGGACAGATGATAAGAATAAATCTTTTACCGGTAAAGAAGAAAAAGAAAAAGCCGAAGCCTGTACCTGGCTATATTGTAGCAACCATCCTGCTGACAGTTATTATTACTATAGGAATGGTATATACGCATTACTCCCTATCCGAAGAGATTACCACTTTGAAACAGAAGAAGAATGCAAATGCTAAAAGACTCAAACAGCTACAGGCCAAGATAAAGGAGTTGAGGAATTATGAGCGGCTTGTAAGGGCGGTGGAAGAGAGGAAGAAGGTAATTCTTCAGTTGAAAAAGAACCAGGCACTTCCTGTGAAGATACTGGATGAGTTAAGCAGGCAACTGCCTTCTGGCGTGTGGTTGACAAGGTTGAATTATAAAGGTAAAAGGGTAAGTATCGAGGGTGTAGCCTTTACGAACTCCGATGTTGTTACATATGTTAAGAATCTGAAGAGATCGAATTTGTTTACATCCGTATTTTTAACTGAATCAAAGGAACAGAATATTAAGGCAGGAGGACTGAAAAAGGGGATAACGGTTTATAATTTCAAGGTAACAATGGGAGTTAAGGGATAAGATATGGCACTTAAACTCAAAATAGACCTTAAGGCTGTTCCCAAGCAGGCACAGTATGCAATAGCAATAGGTCTGCCTGTGCTCCTGATTGTCCTCTTTTTCTTTTTTGATTACAAACCCAAAACCGCTGAGATAAAAAAGCTTAGAAATGCGATAGCCAAACAGGAAAAAGAGATCTCAAAGGCTGAAACAATGCTGAGAAAACTTCCCACTCTTAAGGCACAATATGAACAGAGAAAGATGGAACTGGCTGAACTGAAAAGAAGATTGCCTGAAGAAAAGGAGGTCTCCACGTTACTGAAACAGGTTTCGGACCTGGGTATAAAATCTGGACTCTCTATAAAACTCTGGAAACCGGCAAATAGGAGATTGCATCCAAGCGGCATAGTTTATGAGATTCCGGTAAAGGTGGAGATGGTTGGTTCTTACCATAGACTGGGCATGTTTTTCAGTGAATTGACAACGCTTGACAGAATTGTAAATGTGAGAGATGTTAGTCTCGGAGGAGCAAAACCTGTGGGCAAGGAGGCCATCCTGAGGATTTCCTTTAATGCCGTAACCTTCTCTGCGGTCCCGGAGAGTGAACTGCAAAAGGCTAAGAAAAAGAAGAAGGGTAGAAGAAGATGAGGTGGTATGCTTTTTTACTGGTACTATTAATCTGCCTGCCTTCAATTGATGTATGGGCAGCATCCAACAATAGCCAGAACAAACAAAGTGGCGTAGCTGTTCAGAGTTCAGCTGTGTCAGAACCTGAGGTTATCAAATACAATCCTGCTGGTAGAAGGGACCCCTTCCTATCAATACTTGCATTAACCAAACAGAAGATAGAGAAGAAGAGAAAGAAAAGACGTAATCCCCTGGAGAATTTTGATGTTACAGATATAAAGCTTCTTGGCATTATTGAAAAGGGCAATGAGTATTTTGCGTCGGTGCTTTTGCCTGACGGTAAGGCATTTACAATTAAGAAGGGTGTTACAATAGGACTGTACGGTGGAAAGGTAATCGACATAAAAAGGGACAGATTAATAGTGAGGGAATATGTTATGGATTACAGGGGTGAATTAAGAACGAAAGATACAATTTTGAGACTCCGGAAAGAGGAGGAATAAATGATTAGAGGATTATTTTACTGGAGAAAAGAATTTATTCAGATTTTACTATCCGTAATGGTTTTGTCGTTAATCTTTTCCGGCTGTGCTTCAAAAAGTACGGTAAAAAAGGATCAGCCGGAAATGGCTGTTCAGGCAACACCTTCTCTTACCTCCATTACAGTGGAGGGTAACTCCATAGTAATTACTGCCGACACACCCTTTGAATATACTCTTTACAAACCGAATGATCCCTTTAGAACTGTTGTCGAATTGAAAGGGATTGTGCCAGGCAGCAATTTGACAAAAATGGAATTTTCCTCCGGTCCGGTGTCTGAAATTAAACCAAGTCATATAAAAACCCCTCAGGAAGGTACCCGACTGGATATCCTGCTTTCAACACCTGCAGAGATAATACCCGAGTATACCTCCGGAAGACTTGTGTTAAATGTATCTGTTCCGGAAGCTGAGACCGAAGCAGCAGTTCAGCTGCAGCAGGAGCCCGCAGAGGAAGAAGCCTATAGTGGTTTGGAGAAACCTTTAGAGGAGATAATGGCTGCTGAAGAGCTTCCCATGTCAGCTGCACAATATATAGAAGATGTTGAGATGAGTCGGCAAAAGGGGAAGGTTGTAGTTCTGATAAAAGGCGATGGAAGGGTCTCCTCTGAGATATTCACCCTGGATAATAAGATTGTAGTGGATGTTATGGGTGTGGAGATGAAGGCGGTGATGCCTGATACGGTCATAAAGCCGGTGAAGGGGATAAGGTGGGGAAGATACGAAGACAAGACAAGGATTGTTATAGATCTGGAGCCTGATACCGATTATGATGTCATCTCCATGGGAGATACGATACAGATCTCCCTTCGTACGGCGGAAACCCTCCAGGAGGAACTCATCTCTGGTACGGAAGAGGAAGAAGCCGCAGTTGCTGCCAAACCTGCCACCACCCCAATGCTCAAAGGAGAAAAGATCCCCGAGGTACCACCTGAATCCCTTGTTGAGGGGCGCTACTCAGGTACAAGAATATCCCTGGATTTCCAGGATGCTGATATAGTGCCCATATTCAGACTGCTTGCGGATGTGAGCGGATACAACATAGTGGTTGATCCGGGAGTGAAGGGCAAAATAACAATGAAACTGCTCAATGTGCCCTGGGATCAGGCCCTTGATCTTATTCTCAAGACCTTCAAGCTTGACAAGGAGGTGGAGGGGAATATTATTCGTATCGCACCTGTATCTGTACTTGCAAAGGAGCGCGAGGAGAAGGCAAGAATAAAGGCAGCACAACAGAAGGCAGAGCCACTTGTTACAAAGGTATTCCCTATCAGTTATGCTAATGTCAATAAAGTAAAAACAGCAATTGAGCAGGCAAAGATACTTTCAAAAAGAGGAAATATAAGTGTTGAGGAGAGGATCAGTTCATTAATTATAAAGGATGTAAAGAGCAACATTCCAAAAATTGAACAACTGATAAAGACTCTTGATAAACCCACACCACAGGTAATGATAGAGGCAAGGATTGTTGAGGTTAACAGCAGCGCCACAAAGGAGTTCGGTATAAGATGGGGTACGACAATCACAAGTACTAACAAACTTGCAACCTTTCAGGGTCTTACCCCTTATGTGGTTGACTTTCCTTCAGCAGCAGGTCCGGGATCCGGGTCAGGCTTCACCTTTGGCTTTATAAATCCTACACAGACCCTTGGCATTGATCTTGAGATTTCCGCTCTGGAGACATCTGGTAAGCTTAAGATTATCTCCAATCCGAGAATAATAACAGTGGATAACCAGGAGGCTGTCATATCACAGGGTAAAAGCATTCCCGTGAGAAAGCTGACATCAGAGGGAACAGTCTCCACGGAGTTCAAGGACATAAAACTCGAGCTGAAGGTTAAGCCACACATTACACCTGACGGATCCATTATTCTGAATGTGCACGCCAAAAAGGAGGAGCTCGACCCGACAATCCCTTCGGTAGAGGGAGTTCCTGGAACCGACAAAAAGGAGACCAAAACAAATGTGATAATAAAGGATGGAGAAACCTTTGTTATCGGCGGTATATATAAGAGTGTAAACAATGATTCAGAATCAGGAGTTCCGACTCTCAAAAATATCCCTGTTTTAGGCTGGCTGTTTAAGAATAAAAAGAAAGAAGCGCAAACGAATGAGCTTCTTATATTCATTACACCGAGAATTATTACCCCAAATGTTAAGAAATAAAAATGTTTTTATAAAGATTTGAGGAGGTGTTATGGGATTCATCAAAAAAAGTAAGTACTTATCGTTGTTATTATTTGTTCTTTTAGTAATAGGAGGCTGTGGCGGTGCTGGCCAGCCCGGAAGCTCAGGTTCAGAGGATACAGGTATTAAAATCAGTGCCACACTTCAGGTAAGTGATGCAGGTGCACCGACTGCCGGAATGGTTGATGTATATCAGAATCCAGATTGTGATGGCGATGTTTCAACAAATGATCCAGAGGATTTCTATGATGCCCTGGGAAATGTTTCCATTACAACAACAAGCCTGTCAAAAAGCGGTGAAGGTTCCACTTTATATATTACCGAATATACTGTCAGATATTTGCCGCAACCGCCATCCAATCCACCAGAACTTTCACAGATTACTTTTAAACGTTCTATAACCCTGCTACCTGATTCAACAACCGAGGAGACGATAATACTTGTGCCCGTTGATACAAAAGATGAGTTTGCATCAACAGAATGTATTGGATCAAGCTGCGATCAGGGTAATTACTCTATTGAGGTGACCTTCAGCGGAGAAAGCGATGTGGGTGAGCAGTTCTCCTTTGTGGTGTACGCTGATGCCCTGTTTGACAGTTATGATAATTGTCAATAAACGAACGGTCTATATTCATAAGACTCCAGAGTTATTCTGGTATTTTAAGGGTTCAGGACAAAAGAGTTATATTGAAATACAATTGTAGAAAGGCATTTTCACAGCAGGAGCTTCCTGCTTGCAAGTCTATGAGTTTATAACCGCACGTTATCCTGCGGATTTCATATTAAATCAAAATTTAAAGAAACAAACCACAATGGATTTGGCTTAAACAGAAAGACTTCCATATGTTTGAAAGAGATTAAGAAGATGAGATGATACAACATACCTTTACTCTCCTTGACGGGATTGGCGAGAGGACGGAAAAGCGATTGTGGTCTCAAGGGATCCTTTTCTGGGAAGACTTCCTGAACGAAAGTAGCATTCCCTATATTTCAGCAGGACGGATATCTTTACTGAAGGAACTCCTGTTGGGGTTTAAGTTCGAGCTGGACAGCGGAAACTCCACTGTATTTAAACAACACCTGAAAAGCAGTGAACACTGGCGACTGCTTGAGAGGTTCAAATCAGAGGTGGTATGTCTTGATATTGAAACAAATGGTCTTCCCGCTGGCAGAGGTGGAGAGGTGACTGTGGTGGGCCTTTATGACGGAGTTCATTATGATGTTCTTATTCAGGGTGAGAATCTCACAGAGGATACACTTATGGAAAAGCTTTCCAGATACAAACTATTAATCACCTTTTTCGGCGCATCCTTTGATATCCCTTTTTTGAGAAAAAAATTTCGAGGATTCCTGTTAAACATTCCCCATTTTGATCTTTGCCACGGTGCCAGGAGGGTGGGAATGAAAGGAGGGCTGAAGAAATTAGAGGTTCAACTGGGACTGAAGAGAGCAGAGGAGGTGGCTGGATTAGATGGCTATGATGCGGTGTTACTGTGGAGGCAATGGCTGAAGGGAAGCTCACATGCCCTGGATCTATTAATCAAATACAACAGAGAAGATACAGTGAATCTGCTCTATCTTGCAGAGTATATTTATAATCTGCTCAGAAAGTCTACAGGAATAGAGGTGTATTTAAATGGCAGGTAATCTGATAACGGATTTTACAACCTATCTCTCTGTTGAACGTGGCAGATCGTCAAATACAACCTCCTCATATGAACGTGATCTTAAGGGCTACCAGAGGTTCTTAAAGAAGAGAGGTAAAGATCTTGACAACTTCGATCGTAAAGATATACTTGCCTTTCTGACCCATCTCAAGGAGAAGGGATATGCTGCATCATCTATCTCAAGGATGCTTTCTACTATCAGAGCCTTCTGCCGCTATCTTGTGCTTGAATCTATCAGAGATGACGACCCTTCGGAAAACATTCACAATCCGAGGGGATGGGACAGGCTTCCGAAGGCAATTTCTGTTCAGGATATGGCGAAATTGTTAGATGCAGTGAAGGGGGATAAGCTGGCTGACAGAGATCTGGTGATGCTTGAACTGATGTACTCCTCTGGACTGAGAGTGAGTGAATTGGTGAATCTTAAATTGGAGGATATAAACCTGGAGGTAGGTTTTGTGAGGGTGCTGGGCAAGGGAGGAAAGGAAAGGGTTGTTCCTATCAGCGAATCCACTGTGCGGAAAATAAGGGATTATCTTCAGTACCTGAGGCCTCAACTGTTAAAGGGAAAGGAGTCCCCTTATCTTTTCCTTTCAAGAAGAGGCAGACCTCTAACGAGACAAAGGTTCTGGCAAACCCTGAAACATTACGGTCGACTTGCCGGTGTAAAGGTTACTCCTCATGTTATTCGGCACTCCTTTGCTACACATCTGCTTGAAGGCGGAGCTGATCTCCGCTCTGTACAGAAGATGCTCGGCCATTCAGATATTTCTACCACTCAGGTTTACACAAGGGTTACGGCAGACAGGCTTAAGAGAATTTACGATAAATACCATCCGAGGGCTTGATTAATCCCCAACAAGTATTACCAGTGATTTGACTACAAGGTATATTGAGAAAAGGATCAGAACCAGTCCTGAATATAAGGCAATCTTCATTATAATTTTCTGCGAGATAAATCTTTTTATCCAGTACAGGGTGGTTGCCAGAAGACATGGGTATGAAACCATACCCAGCCCACCCAGCATAAGAAATTCTATGCCTATCTTTTTTGTAAATCCGGAGACAAGGCCAAGCTCCACTACAATTCTCTCACCCAGAAGCCACCACAGAATCATCATGGGGTTTGTAATGGCAAGGGAAAAACCTATCAAAAAGGCGATCCCTTTGTGCCTTACCCGTCTGGAGACCTTATTGAACTGCTGGTATTGTAGCCCCTGCTTTATTACAGTTATTCCGAGATAAACTATGAACGCTCCGCCTACAAGCCAGAAGATTGCCATCACCTTTTTGTTTTGTAAAACAGGGATGAGTCCGAAGATGGCGATTGTTCCATATAAAAGATCAGCAGCAAGGGCGCCCAGGGAGACCATCAGAGCAGCTTTAAGATGGCCATGTAATGCCCTTGTTGCTACCTCAACCTGTACGGCACCTATCGGAATGGCACTGACAAAGCCCATTGAAAAGGTCAGAAGGGCAAAAAGAAGCGGTCTGAACAAACTTTACTCCTTATGACATACACATAGTTGCCTTTTGTAGTGTAATAGGTTTAATATAGCAATTTATGTGTGAATTAATTATATCATTTTCGTGCCTCAAATTCGTTAAGACTTTTTCCTGGAGCGGATAATGGATCTTTTTAAATTTGCGTTTCCTGTATCGGGAGTCGAGACTTACATCTTCCTGCCTCCTCTTGTTGCCTTTTGCATCTCCTTTTTTACCTCAATGGCAGGAGTGTCAGGTGCCTTTTTACTGCTGCCTTTTCAGATGAGTGTCCTTGGTTTTACCTCTCCATCGGTGAGTTCTACAAACCTTCTTTATAACCTTGTAGGCATACCTGGTGGGGTTTATCGTTATATAAAGGAAGGGAGGATGGTGTGGCCACTTACATGGTGTATAATCCTTGGAACACTGCCGGGAGTGCTTTGTGGTTACTATATTCGGATAACATACCTGCCTGATCCGAAGAACTTTAAATTCTTTGTCGGAGTGGTCCTGCTCTATATAGGTTACCGTCTTTTGTTGAGTATAAAGAACAGATCCGTGAAGCCTACGGCAGAACTTAGGAAGAACTTCGGGATCGAGGAGATATCCTTCAGTCTCGGCAGGGTCAGTTTCAGGTTTCTCGGTGAGAGGGTATCCTTCAGTGCTCCTGTGGTCTTTTTCTTTTCTCTGT
This sequence comes from Thermodesulfovibrio sp., assembly GCA_027050975.1. Taxonomy (GTDB): domain Bacteria; phylum Nitrospirota; class Thermodesulfovibrionia; order Thermodesulfovibrionales; family JdFR-85; genus JALUAR01. The sequence goes on along the minus strand of JALUAR010000075.1, from coordinate 11,232 downwards.
TCGTCGGAATAATCGGGGGAATATACGGAATCGGTGGTGGCGCCATTATCTCTCCTTTCTTAGTAAGCTTTCTGAACCTGCCTGTATATGTGGTCTCAGGAGCAGTGCTGATGGGAACATTCATTACTTCACTTTCAGGGCTAATCTTCTATAGCACTATTCCGCTCAGGGGAGGAGTGACTGCACCGCCTGACTGGCTCCTGGGAATCCTCTTTGGCATAGGAGGCCTATGCGGTATGTATATCGGTGCGAGAGTTCAGAAGTATATACCTGAGAAGACAATAAAACTGATCCTTGCCGTGGTTATTCTTATTGTGGCTGGTAAGTATATATTGCAGTTCTTCAGGTAATCTTTAGCCTTCTTCTGGTGCTGTCTTTAAAAAACTTCTTTTTCGGCTATCTTCTTAAGACCTGAATTCAGGGGTATTTCTCTTTCCGTTTTATCACGAGGAACTGTCTTTTTGTAGCGCTTCAGTCCTAATCTCTCACTGAGAAGGAGCAATTCAACAGGAGAAGGCTCTTCATATTTCCGTCTTCTAACTCTCCTCCTTAGTACTCTCTCTTATCCGGTTTAATTCCTTAAAAACATCGTTTTCAGGCAGAGATGCCCTCCTTTCCAGAATTAAGGGTTACATGATATCCTTTTCCTCTGCACTGTGTGTATATTTAATCACATTTACATCCGAGACAACCACTATTCCGTCCTGCACCATCTCGTCAAGCACACCGATAATCTCATTAATTTTTTCCTCTGTGTCAATAACCGTTATCTGAACAGGTAGCTCACCGCCCCTTGTAAGGAACTTCATCTTTCTGAATCTTCTATGAGGCCCGTAGCCAGCAATTGCCTTATAAACAGTGGCTCCGGCAACATCCATCATTATAAGCCTCTTTACAATGGCTTCATACAGGGGTTCACCCTCCCATTTATGATCTTCCCTGACAATCACCCTTAACATCTTCGCCTTTCCTTCAAGCTTCATTCTCTCGCCCTCCTTTGCATCCTCCTGTCTCTGACAGCATTTGATGACATTTGTATCGCTTACTTCAATGAGGCCCTTTTCAACCACCTGATAGACATCAGGCAGTACCTTCTGGATCATCTCCTCCGAATCTACCACCTCTAATTTGATGGGCATTTTACCCGAAAGGGTCAGCATTTTCGTGGTATGATAGACTCCATCGCTACCATAGCCTGCCACTCCTCTGAAGACACTTACTCCGGCAATCTTCTTTTTATAGAAGATGTCAATCAGAACCTCATAGACAGGCTTCTTGCCGTACTTGTCTGACTCATCCACATAGATTGTAAGTTTCTTTGCAGGACCCTTTTTTACCATACTAAATCACCTTAGCTACGATTTCACCGGCCTTTAATGCTATGAAGCCGATAATAATACTTAAAACTATGTTTGCCAGTGCCAGAAGCCATTCACCATCATAAAGGAGCGCTCCTGTTTCATACTCGAATGTGGAGAAAGTTGTAAAGGCGCCAAGGAATCCCACGGTGATGAAAAGCCTGAATTGAGGTGAGGCAAGTACCCTTTCGGTAAAGATCGTCATAATCAGTCCGATAAAGAAGCACCCCATAATGTTTACCGTAAAGGTGCCAAGGGGAAAGGTTCTGCCCCATTTCTGACCCACAAAGGTGCTTATGAGGAATCGGGTTATTGCACCTAAGAAACCACCGGCACCGACCAAAAAGATATTAATCATCTCCTCTTAGCTCCGTAAAGTCATCTATTGCTGTCTATTTTATCATAATCATTCAGTTTTGTATCAGATATTACACAGAACTATCCGAAAATGCCGATTGCCTCATCAGTCAGGCAGTGGGTATTGCCTTTTCGTCTCATTCTCAGCGGACATCCCTGTCCGCTTCCGAGGGGGAAATCACGCCTCACCATCCAGGTGAGGCTTATGTGATTTCCCAAATCCGCTCAAAGGCAATACCCACTACCTGTTACAGTGAATTGTCATCTTTTCTATCAGCATTTTAGGAGGCACCTGAGTTGAAGACTCCATCATACCCACTGGATTTGTGTATTATCTGAAATCGCAGGCAGGAATCATTTAAAGATATGGTGAAAAGAGTCTGGCCACACCGTCACGCAGCCTGATCGGTAACGAGCGGTTTTTTATTTCTTCCAGTGTTACCCTGTGTCCGTCTTGAAGCTTTGAATCAATAAAGTTGTTAAGCTCTGCTGCCAGTGCCTGATCGTAACACTCTATGTTGAACTCAAAATTGAGGAGAAGACTGCGAGGGTCAATGTTTGCCGAGCCAAAGAGTACCCAGAAGTCATCTACAAGCATCAGCTTTGTATGATCAAAAGGTGGAGGGGTAAACCAGACTCGACATCCGTGTTCAAGGAGATCCTGTAGATAATCTATGGATGCCCATTTAACTATCTGAAGATTATTTTCGCTGGGAAGAATGATGTCAACCTTTACGCCACGCATTGAAGCAAGATTCAGAGATGTAGTCAGTGTGGAGTCGGGGATGAAATAGGGTGTTAGTATCCTTACAGAGGATTTTGCAGTGGAAAGGGCACCATGAATGGTCCAGAAAAGCTTTTCAAAATCCTCGTCAGGGCCGTCGGTAATGCCTCTGGCGATAACATTGCCCCTGGGTTCAAGGGCGGGAAACCATAGTTCACCTTCCAGAAGTTCCTCCGTACAGAAGGCCCAGTCATCGGCAAAGGCCTGCTGCAGATGGGCAACAACAGGACCTTCAACGAGGAAATGGAGATCCTGGATGGGATGTGGAGGATTGAATTCTATTACATGACCCTCACGTATATTCATTCCTCCGGTAAACCCGATCTTGCCGTCCACAACCAGTATCTTACGATGGTTTCTGAGATTAATATAGGGCATTCTCCAGGGAATCAGGGTGGGCAGAAATCTGGCAACCGATATGCCTGCCTCTTGCAGTTTCTTTGCCATAGGTGGCCAGGAGTACCTGGCACCCACATCATCAATGAGCACTTTTACCTGTACTCCGCGTTTTACTGCACGGGCCAGGGCATCAAGAAACATCCTGCCTGCCCTGTCATTGTCAAATATATATGTTGAAAGTGTTATGGACTTTTGGGCCTTGTCTATTGCCTGAATCATGGCAGGATAGGCTGAATCACCATTTACGAGGGGAACAATCCTGTTTCCCTCTAACAGGGGCTTTTGAACAATTCCTTCAACAAGATTAGAGAGGGCAAAAAACTGCTCCAGCAGGCCTACGGTGCTTGAGGAGCTTAACTCAGAGCGCCATTTTTCACTGTACGGAAGGACAGTCTGATCACTTCGCAGGGCCCTGGCGCGGCGTCTGATCCTGTTGATGCCTAACAGAATATAAAGGGCAGCACCAAGAACCGGTACAAGCCATATGATTCCGACCCAGGCAATGGCAGCACGTGCATCTCGCTTGTATAAAATGGCATGCCCTGAGGCAACTATAGTAAGCAAAAGGGTGAGCAGACCTGCTATGTGAGGCCAGATATTTACTATAAGTTCAATCATTTGCGGAGTATCGATTGTATCCTATTCCAGCGAAAGTATCTCGTAATACATCTTTCATTGGTTTATTTGTCGTAAACACTGGATCTTTTGTTCTGTGTTTATAGAGCGAAGAGTTTAGAATGCTCAGCCGAGCCTTTCTATGTCAGTATTCGCACCAAGTACAACAAGTATATCATCCTTTTTTATTACATCGTCAGGGGAGGGATTGATGTTCCAGGACTCTCTCTCTTCTTTATTTACAACAGACTTTCTCTTGATTGCTATGATACTTATACCGTATTCTGTTCTCAGCTTGGTATCCTTGATGGACTTGTCCCAGAGAAATGCGGGTGCAGGGAGTTCGACTATACTGTATTCAGGTGAGAGTTCTATCTGTTCAAGAAATGCGGGTTTTATCAAACTATGGGCTACACGCTGGGCCATGTCTCTTTCAGGATAAACAACCCTTGTAACACCTATATGTGACAGTACCTTGCCATGAAGATCATTGACTGCCTTGGCAATTATCTCTTTTATTCCCAGTTCCTTTAGCAGCATTACAACGAGGATGCTTGCCTCAATGTTTTCACCTATGCTGACAACTGCCACATCCATATTCTGTACTCCTGCCTCTCTCAGGGCCTTCTCATCTGTGGCATCTATCTGAACTGCGAGTGTTACTGAGTCAGCCACTGCCTTTACCTTTGCCTCATCCCTGTCAATGGCCAGGATATCGAAGTTTCCTTCAGCGAGTGTTAGAGCTACAGCCGAGCCAAATCTTCCAAGTCCAATTACTGCACACTGTTTTTTCATCCTATCATTATCCTCCCTTCGGGATAGCGGATCCGCTCCTCTTTCTGTCTGAGAAGGGCCATAAAAAGGGTCAATGGCCCGAGCCTTCCGGCAAGCATTGTAACTATTATTATAAACTTTGAGATATCAGAAAATGTTGCACAAAAACTCCTTGCGCCACCATCACCCGTTGAAAGCCCGACCGTTCCAAAAGCTGAGACTACCTCGAACATGGTGTTCTGAAAACCAGTATGCTCAATGTCTATGATTATAAGAGTAATCACATTGATAAAGATAACCGCCAGGGCAAGAACTACGAAAGACCGTGATATAAGGGACTCGGGAACCCTTCTTTTGAAAATCACCGTGTCCTTTCTTCCCCTGATAGTACACCAGATATGCATGATTATTACTGTAAAGGTGGTATTTTTTATTCCGCCTGCAGTGCTGCCCGGGGAGGCTCCAATTAGCATAAGAATAATGGTTACGAACAGAGTAGCCGGCTGGAGAGAGGAGTAGTCTATTGTGTTAAAGCCGGCTGTCCTTGCTGTAACAGAGGCAAAGAGGGAGGAGAGTATGGTGGTTTCCATACTGTTTTCGGTGAACATGTATTTACGTTCACTGAAGTAGATAAGAAAAGCCCCTACCACAATAAGGATAGCTGTTGAGGCAAGAACAATCATGCTGTGAAGCATGAGCCTCTTTTGCTTTCTCCTAATTCTTTCCCATATGTCATTGACCACAACAAATCCGATACCACCGGAGATAATCAGTGCCATTACAGTTAAATTTACCACAAGATCGTCTCTGTATCTGATGAGACTGTCGGGAAAAAGGCTGAAACCTGCGTTGTTAAAGGCAGAGACAGCATGGAATACTCCGTTTAGGAATGCCCTGTCAAAGGGGAACTCTTTCATAAACCTGAGAGTCAGGATGACTATCCCTAAAAGCTCTGCAGTTAGAACAAAGGTAAGCATTCCTTTCATAAAGCGTACCACCCCTTCAAGAGAGGATATGGTTAGGGATTCTTTTATAAGCACACGCTCTGAAATGCCAATTTTTCTGCCTGCTATGAGGGCTATCCATGTGGCCATTGACATATAGCCGAGTCCCCCTATCTGGATGAGAATAAGGATAACAATTTGTCCGAATAAGGTAAAGTCAGTAGGGGTGTTTTTTACTATTAATCCTGTTACACATACTGCTGAGGTAGAGGTGAAAAGAGCATCTATCAAAGATATCCCACCTGTGGTAGCAAATGGAAGCATGAGGAGTGCCGTGCCGAGTGCAATCATTCCTAAAAAACCGCTTACAAGTAGTTGTGCAGATGATAGTTTGCCTGATGTATAGTTATTCATAGTTCCGTATTTTCTTTTTTAGAGAAAGTATAACACAAACTTAATTGTCTATTAAAAGAAAAAATCTTTCTTTTATTGACTGAATATCACTGTTAGTATTATGATATCCTTCAGTTTCAACTTTCAACATAACTGTTGCATAAAAAAACATCAGGAGGCAGATGTGAAGGTAAAGGATATTATGGAGCCAGTTATAGATGTGCTTTCACCTAAGGATACTCTAAAGGAAGCCGTGAATAAGATGCGGGTTGCTAAGAGAGGTGCAACCAAGGTTGGTGTTAAGGGCATGTTGGTTCTTGATGAAAAGGGCAATTTAGTCGGTATGGTCTCTCTTAAAGATATTCTTAAAATGATAATACCCTTTTATATGTCCTACTCAGATTTAGGTGATTTTACCTGGGATGGAATGCTTGAAGAAATGACCAAAAAGGTGGCAGATAAGAGGGTTGAAGAATTTATGACAAAAGATGTTATAACTATCGTAGAAGATGCCCCACTTATGGAATGCGCTGACATGATGGTTAAACATAATCTACAGAGAATACCCGTGATTAATAAAGACAAAAGGGTCGTAGGGATAGTTTATGTGAGAGATCTTTACTACGCCATTGTAAAGGCCTTACTGGAGAAGGAGGACGAGAGATGACACATGAAGTAGCAGAGACTACCCAGCAGGTAGTCATGAATGGTACATTCTGGACAGCAACGGCAATCTTTCTGCTGGCCTATGCAATCATTGTATCAGAGAAGGTCCATAAGACCATTGTTGCTATAGTTGGTGCATCATTAATGCTTGTGCTGAAGATCCTTGAGCAGCACGAGGCATTTCATGTGGAAGAATTGGGTGTTGACTGGAATGTGATTTTCCTCCTTATTTCCATGATGACCATTATTAATCTCATGCGGCCAACAGGCTTCTTTGAATATATAGCAATAAAAAGTGCCAAGTTGGGAAAAGGAGAACCATTCAGGATAATGGCCATTTTTGCGATTGTTACTGCTGTGTTGAGCGCACTTCTTGATAATGTAACAACTGTACTTCTTCTTGCACCTGTTACATTGCTTATTGCCGATGCACTTGAAGTTGATCCAATACCCTTTTTGATAACAGAGGCTCTTGCATCAAACATAGGTGGAACAGCCACTCTGATTGGAGACCCACCGAATATCATGATTGCCTCAAAGGCAAAGCTCGACTTTATGGCCTTCGTTTATCATCTTACACCTGTAGTAATTGTAATAATGGTTGTCTTCCTCTTTGTATTAAAGTTGGTATTCGGCAAAAGGCTCCATGTAAAACCCGAACTTAAAAAACGTGTGCTTGAGATGAACGAGCGGGAAGCAATAAAAGACCCGGTGATGTTAAAGAAATCGCTCTTTGTGCTTACCATAGTAATCCTCGGATTCGCCTTCCATGGAATGCTCCATTATGAGCCTGCTACGGTGGCACTATTTGGAGCAGGTCTTTTGCTTTTACTTTCCGGCACCCATGACCCTCACCATTACCTGGCAGAAGTAGAGTGGCCCACCATATTCTTCTTTATGGGGCTTTTTATAATCATTGGTGGTGTGGTAAAAGTGGGACTTATCAAATGGATGTCCATGAAGGTACTTGCCATTACACATGGTAATATGTTTGCCACCAGCATGCTTATTATGTGGTTTTCAGCCTTTGCATCGGCATTTGTTGACAATATACCTTATGTGGCTACAATGAACCCTCTAATAATAGATATGGCCCAGCAAATCTGGCCTCATCTGAAAGGAATTGAATTACTTCATAACCCTGCCTTAATGCCGGTTTGGTGGTCACTGGCACTTGGTGCCTGCCTCGGTGGAAATGGTACAGCCATTGGTGCCTCTGCTAATGTGATTGTTGTAGGGTTGGCAGAAAGGGCAGGGAAGAAGATATCATTTGTCAAATTTATGGCCTATGGTATGCCTATTATGATACTTACCGTAATAATATCCATGATTTATGTCTGGTTAAGATACTATGTACTTAAATTTTAGCCGCCTCCATTCGAATTGTTTTTATGGCGGGAAATCTTTCTTTAGTATTCTATAGTATGGTGCCTTACCACAACAATTCTTGCAATAGCTTTCGCAACAGTCTATAAGGTCATCTTAATTGCCTATTAAAATAAAAAAATGCCATTTTATTGACATAATCATCCTTGGAGGAGTATTATATTTCGAAATACCACTGTTGCAGATTTAAACACTTTTATCAGATATGAAGGAGGCGGATGAGATGTCACGAAGCTGGCGAGTTTTCTTATCGGTACTGATCGTAGTTACCGCAACCCTACTCCTCTCAGACATAAGTTTCTGTGAGGAAGCTAAAGAGGTTGCTGAAAAAGGGTCATCCCTTGCGTGGTGGATGTGGCCAATAATACTATTTATCTTCACCTTTCTCCTTGGAATCCTTGCAGTTGTTGCTGGTGTTGGTGGTGGAGTGCTCTTTGTGCCAATTGTAAGCAGTTTCTTTCCCTTTAATCTCGATTTTGTCAGGGGAGCAGGACTTTTAGTTGCACTCTCCGGTGCTCTTTCAGCCGGTCCTGGTCTTTTAAGAAGGGGGCTTGCTAATCTCAGGCTCGCCCTGCCAATGGCCCTAATCGCTTCCACATGCTCAATCTTCGGTGCCATGGTAGGCCTTGCCCTACCAACAAATGTTGTCCAGACTGCACTCGGAGCCACTATTATAGGAATTGTTATTATAATGGCTACTGCAAAGAGGTCTGATTTTCCAGAAGTTAAAAAGGCAGATGCACTCTCTTCGGCATTGAAAATCTCTGGCATTTATTTTGAAGAATCACAGGGAAAAGAGATTGATTGGAAGATTCATAGAACGCCATTGGGACTCTTACTATTTACTTTGATCGGTTTTATGGCAGGCATGTTCGGACTCGGAGCTGGTTGGGCAAACGTGCCTGTTCTGAATCTGCTTCTTGGTGCACCTTTGAAAATCTCTGTTGCAACAAGTGTCTTTCTCCTTTCCATTACAGATACAGCTGCTGCCTGGGTATATGTCAATAAAGGAGCTGTGTTACCACTGATTGCTGTTCCTTCTGTTGCGGGAATGATGCTTGGTACAAGGATTGGTGTTAAAATATTAGCAAAAGCGAAGCCCAAGGCTGTTAAATGGATTGTTGTTAGCTTCCTCTTCCTTGCAGGACTTAGGGCTTTATTAAAAGGCTTAGGAATATGGGGGTGATAAGATATGAGCAACGGAACTAAACCATCAGAAGAACAGTTAAAATATGCATCTGTACTACAAATAGTTAGCCTTAGTGGACTTGGTATTCTCATCCTAGGATTTTTGGTCTATGTATTTGGCTTACTACCAAATATCGTCCCTGTTAACAAAATTCCAGAGTACTGGGGACTCAGGGTTCACGAGTTTGTAGAGCACACAGGTATGCCAACTGGCTGGAAGTGGGTACCTCTACTTGGTCATGGTGATATGGTAAGCTTCCTTGGTATTGTGCTTTTAGCAGCTGCTACGGTTGTATGTATGTTTGCCGTGCTGCCAACTTTCTTGAAGAAGAAGGATACTGCCTATGTCGTGATCGTACTGATTCAGATAATCGTTCTTGCTCTTGCCGCAAGTGGAATGATTGCAGGTGGACATTAATTATTAAAAAAAGCAGAATAAAAAAAGGCGGGCTTTGAAGCCCGCCTTTTTTGTGATATTTTTAACCAGACAGTCCATAAAATAGCGACATGGCTCCGATCATGACAACGAGATATAAGACTGTCATTATCGAGCCTGCCTTTATGTAATCCACTGTTTTGTAACCACCTGGTCCCATGATGTAGGCATTCACCTGATGTGTGGGAAGTACAAATGTGTTAGATGCAGCCACAGCAACTGTCAGAGCAGCCATTCGAGGATCAGCTCCAGCACCTAACGCCATGTTTATTGCCAATGGAACAAGGAGGACCGTTGCCCCTACATTTGAAACAACAAGGGTGAAGATTGAAGTTAATATGCCAATAACTGTAAGAAGTACTACCGGAGAAACATCACCTATAAGGGTTAAAACCTGCTTTGCAATGTAGGCTGCAGTACCTGTCTTTTCAACTGCCACACCAAGTGGTATGAGACCTCCGAGCAGGAAAACAGTTCGCCAATCCACTGCATGATATGCTTCATCAATAGTAAGGACACCTGTCAGAATCATACCAAGTGCACCTGTCATCAGTGCTACGGACAGTTTAACCTTCCCTGAAATGACAAGAGCTATCGCAATGGCAAAACAGACAAGAGCAGCCTTGGCCTTATGGGTCTTCATCACCTCTGCCTCAAAAGGTGTAATAAACGTCAGGGTCTCTGAGTCCTTAAGTATGGCAAACTTCTCCCACAGCCCCTGCAAGAGAATAATATCTCCTGCCTGAAGAACAAGGTCTGATAAACCGGCATAATAAATCCTGTCTCTCCTTCTTATGGCCACAGGGTTAACCTGGTATTTTTCCCTGAAATGTATCTCCCTCAGTGTCTTTCCCTCTAATTCGGAACGAGGTGGGATAATAGCCTCAACCAGCCCGGCACTTGTAGATGAAAGTTCTTCCTCGAACGTCTCTAATTTATCCTTTAATTGCATCCCGAAATCCTCTGCAAACCTTCTCACATTCTCTATTGGCCCAAGCACTGCTATATCATCACCTGGAGAGAGTTTCATATCTCTTTTAGGAGCAAAGTACTTCCTTTCTTCCTTATGCTTTGCCACAGCAACAACCGTTACGAGATACTCGGCACGTATATTCATTTCCTCAAGGGTTTTGGTAGAGTCGAAACCTTCCGGCACTCTGAGTTCGTAAAGTCCGTCTGCAGTATAATAGATTTTGCCAAAATCAATTAACTGTTTGCTTTCGGTCTCGCCTCCTTTCGGCAGAATAAAACGTCCTATGAGCACAAAATATGCCAGTGCTGCGACCAAGAGGGCAACTCCAACAGGTGTCACATCAAATAATCCAAAGGGTTTAAGACCTTTCGGCGCCATGAGATCATTTAACAGTATTAAAGGGCTTGAGCCAACAAGCGTAAGGCAACCACCTATAATCCCAAGAAAGCCCATGGGGATAAGCACTCTTGATGGTGAGATGTTAACCTTTTTACATACCCTCTGAGTAGCTGGCAGAAAAAGTGCTACTGCACCAATATTCTGCATGAATGAAGATATTATCGCCACTGTTGCAGACACAAATGTAATCAGACGGGATTCACTGTTGCCGGCAAGCTTGGTAATAGGCTTGGCCACCTTATTCATTATCCCGGTTCGGTCAAGTCCAGCACCAATAATGATAACGGCAATAATAGACACAACAGCATTACTGCTAAGACCCATAAATGCTTCCTCACCGCTAACAAGTCCAAGAAGTGGCAGAGTTACCATAACAATTATGGCAACCACATCAACCCGTACCCATTCAACAATAAAAAGAAATACAGCTGCTATAAGAACAGCCATTACAGTAATCATCTCTGCTGTCAGCATCCAATATCCTCCTTCAAATAAATTTGTTTAATTTTTTACACAAAAAAGGCAATCCTTTGAATATCGGGATTACCGCAATTATAAAT
>JALUAR010000074.1 GCA_027050975.1 Thermodesulfovibrio sp. | reverse complement strand
ATCAATAGATTCGCTATTTCATGAATTATTGTTAAAGTCCCTCTGTAGCCGATTGTCACTTTTGTTGTATATCCCATGACTTTGTACACAGGAAATCCCAGTTGATAAAGTGGAACATCAAGACTTCTTGCTCTGGCCTCTGCATGGGAGTTGGAAACAAGCAGATCAAGATCACCCTCAATGTGTGAGATATCACCGACTACCACCTCCTTTGCAACAATAGACTCCAGGGCCGACGAACGAGCAGGCACAACAGATAGGGCCACCTCAGCACCCATCTCCTGCAGAATCCCTGACACCTGCACAGCAAGATCCGGCTCCAGTGCTATACAGAACCTTTTTCCAGCAAAGTAGAAATGGGCATCCCTCATACCGTCAACAAGAATCCTCCTCTGCCTTTTGTATTTAGGGGCCGGTTGTCTTCCGCTCAGGCTGCAAAGAAGTCTCATCAACTCATCTGTCCCCTCAAGACCGGAAACTGTCTCAAGCACGGCATATTCGATGCCGAAATGCTTTTTTAATGCCTCAGCCGCTGGCTCCATACTTTTTCCGATTGCTATTGTAAATTCAGATTCTCCCATCCTTGCAATCTCCTCAACTCTGGTACCTCCTGAGGAGAGAGTGGAAAACCCCCTCCTGCTTCCGTCAAGGGCCGCAAGGTCAGGAAGGAATATGGGACTCAGACCAAAGGATTCAACGATCTCTCGCAACTCTGTAAAATCAGCAGGTGTAAGATGTACCCCAACGAGCAGATTTATCTGTCCCGCAGCCCTCATTTTATATGTAGAGCCCCGGGCTTTCCCACATTGCAGCAGGCTCTCCACTGCCTTTGAATATCCTGACTCAAGAGAGCCCTCATAATCAGGAGTGGAAATGTACAACACCCTGGTATCTGAACTCCCAAACTCCTTCACAACGGAGAGAACATCGTCACCTTTTACCTCACTGAGCCCTGAGGTAAGTATACCCACTATCATAGGTGACTGCTTTTGTAAAACAGACTCTATCGTCGTTAAAAGCCTGTCCTCGCTTCCCATCACCACATCCTCAGTAAAGAGTTTTGTGCTTACAAGGGCAATCGGCTCTCTGAAATGCTTTGTTATCAGAACCTTTGCAAGAAAACCACATCCCTGTGCACCGTGAATCACCGGCAATGCCCTGTCTACACCCTGCAGTGCTATGACAGCCCCTATGCTCTGGGAGTGCTTCAGGGGATCTATACTTACATCAGAGTCAGCCACTCTGATATCAGGTCTTCTCTTCTTACCAGCAAGGGGATGGGAGGGGGCTTCCCTCCTGAAAAAGCTGATGCTACTGCTTATCTGCCTGGCAAGATTAACAAGTCCGTCATAACCCGCAAAGGGTATGTGCCTTTCCTGATTAACATCCACAAAAGGAAAACCCTCTTTCATCGCAAGGTAGAGGTTTCTGCCTCCGGCAACAAGGATATCTGCCTCTCGCTCTTTCATCAGCCTCCTGAGATTTGCAGGGGTAACATCCTCTACAAGGGGTGCATCCTCACCAAGGATTTCCCTCATCTTTTCCTCATCCTCAAAGGTGCTCTTTTTCGTACCCACTGCAACAATCTCCATTCCAAGATCAAGGAGTGCCGATATAAAGGACCAGCTCTTCACACCACCTGTGTAAAGAACCGCTTTTTTTCCTCTTAAATGACCAAACTCTTTCAATCGCTCCTCAAGCCGTCTTTCCTCTCTCTCTATTATCTCCTCGATCCTGGGCTGCAGGAATTTGAATCTCTCTCCGATCAACCTCAGTGCCCTGGCCATCTCGGTTTTTCCGAAAAATGAGACCTCAACATAAGGGATACCGTATCTCTTCTGCATCTCCTTTGCAACATTCACAAGGGCACGACTGCAGACCACCACGTTCAGAGCTGCCCTGTGGGCATAGGTTATCTCTTCAAAGGTTGAATCTCCTGTAATCCTTGAAAGGACCCTTATGCCAGCCTCTTTCAAAAGGGGCTCCACCAACCAGAGGTCACCGGCAATGTTGTACTCGCCAATAAGGTTTATAACCCCTTTCATTCCATCCTTGATACCCCACCCATCCTCCCCTTGCCAAGGGGTGGAGATAGAAGGGGTTAAATTCGATGGAGGTTCACCTGTGCCAATCACATAATCAAGCAGGACCTCTCCTGCTATTCTGTTTCCAAGATTTTTAGGCCCAACAAAACCGGGGGCATTAACAGGAATTACGCGAATGGAAGAGGCCGCCTTCAGGGACCTGAGTCTTTTTTCTGCCTCTTTGCAGACAGACTCGATATCCTCACCAGTAAGCCCGCTTACGCAGGTGGCATACACAAAGATGGCTGCAGGTTTAACCGCCTCGTATGTTCTGACAATGGCCCTGTAGAGTTTGTCTTCAGCACCGTAAACAATATCCAGTTCTGTCAAATCCGTTGTAAACCCCCTTCTGTAGAGATCACCCTTTGCAGAAAGGGTTCCTCTTCCTTCCCAGGAGTTTCCGCAGCATGCTATGGGGCCATGAACAATATGTGCAGTGTCAGCAATCGGCTGAAGCACTATCATAGCACCATCAAAGGCACAGGACTCACCACCACGGCTGCGGCAGAGTTTGTCTTTCTTTTCTTCAGCGCACCCATTCACCATCAATCTGTCAACACTATTTAACATCTGTTATTCCTTTCATTTGCAAATCTCGATATTGTTATATAAGTTTGCAAAAGGAATGCCAGATTGAATCTCCTTGTTTATCAGGGTATGAAGCAATATATGGAAAGGATTTAAATACAAGAATGTAGTATGGAGAACATTTTTGTTAAATGTCTGAACATTAAAAGCAACTGCAGAAGTGATTCCAGGTTATTTATCACTTGAATCCAGAGATAAGGATTGAAAGGGGCAGGCCGATTCAGACCTGCCCGGGATCAAACAGGAAAGTTGTTTTCAAAATGGAATACCAATAATAAACCTTGCCTGCCTGTCAGGTGTTTTATCATTGAGGCCAAATAATAAACCTATGTTTGCCCATATCCTGCCACCTGCCCAGGAGAGGGTTGGTCCTATGGCATAGGTCCCTTCAGTATAGTTGCCTTTACTCTCAACTGCAATGCTCACCGCAGGGTGTATGAGATAACTCACACCAAAGGCATACCCATGCTCAACCTCTCCATTACCGTCAACCTCAGTTTCAATTATCTGGTTGTAAGAAATGTTGAGATTCCCAATATCCTTAGAGAGAATCACCTTTCCTTCAAAGACATCTGAATCATCCACTTTTGATTGATATTCAAGGTACACAAGAGGATCAACAAAAAACTCTCCTCTTTCACCAAAACGATACCTCGTTCTCACCTTGAATCCACCATACTTCAAGGACTCTCCATCAGCCTGGTTGAGAACCTGGTAGAGTGCAATGTCCCATCTGCCAGTGATGCCGTATTCAAGTTCAAGTTGGTGTTGATAGTCAGTATCTCCGGAGCGGGAGTCATCAGTGGTTTTAGTTGTAAGATAGTACTCGAACTCTGTGGAACCCTTATTCAGCGTCATATACTCATAGGTCCAGACATAGCTTCTCTGATCTGCGTTAGCTGCCCTTCCCACAGCAATACTGGCAATCAGCAACATCCAGATAAAGAGTCTCTTCATATTAACTCCTCCTTTATTTTGTGATTTTCCCTCAAAGAGGGAAGACAAGAGATAACAATAATCAAGATAATGATTGTGATTATCATTATCATATACGACTTAAAAGATATCTGTTCTTTCTCATATTCAAAAAGGGATTCAAATAAGTCTTAAGAATAAGAAATTGTAATTGATAATGATTATCATTATACACAATCAGTATATCTTTGTCAATCTCTTTGTGTATCCCTGAAAGCCGATATAAAAGATGAGTCACTCGGCAATTTCGGGTTTATAAACGGCAGGGATGATCTTTGTAATTGTTATTAAAATGGTAAAGTAACCAGTGAAAAGTGCAACCGCAACAAGCATATACATAATGGCAATCTGGTATGAGACTGCTTTCAGTGGTTCCACACCTGCTATAAGCATTCCAGTTGCTATACCGGGTATGTGAATAATTCCAACTGTCTGGAGGCTGTTAAGGATGGGAATAAAGGCTGCCTTTACTGCTTCCTTAGCTGCTGGTTGAAGGGCCTCTCTGAGGGAGGCCCCGAGGGCAACTCGACTTTCAATCAGTTCAATCGTATTCTTTACCTCTGATTTCAGTCTATCAACAACAAGAGTGTATATATTCAAGGAATTTCCTATTATCATTCCTCCAAGAGGGATCAACTCATTTGCTGATAAAGAAACCACTTTTACTGTCACCATCGAGGCAAGAACGATAACAGAGGAAAGAAACATTGAAAGGAAGGCTGTCATATAGCCCCCTTTAAAGAGAACAATTCTTCTCTGTGCTGTCCAGGCAGCAAATATACACATAAAAAGAAGGATCAACAGTAAGCCAAAGGGATTTTCTATTTTAAAGATATACAGAAGGATATAGCCCAGTAAAAGCAACTGCAAGAAAGCCCTTACAGTGTTAACAGCTATTCGTCTATGCAGACCAAGATTTTCTCTGTAGGTATAATAGATAGCGACAAGTACAAGTATGTAAGATAGGAGGAATCTGTATTCCATCTTTTATTATGGCATATCTTGAATGATTGGGAGATAAAATACTGATTGTCTTCCTCCTACAATTTAAGATTATCCTACCGTATCTTGGGAGAGAATACAAACTAAAATATCCGTTCTGAAATTCCTGATTTCTATTTTTCGTCTTCAAGAAGTCCTAGCACCTGCTCTGGCTCTGCCTCCACAGGACCGGTGGTAAGAACAGGTGCTGCCTTGATCTCTTCAGCATCAAGGATTGATACAA
>JALUAR010000073.1 GCA_027050975.1 Thermodesulfovibrio sp. | reverse complement strand
AAAATAAGGGGTGGCCATGTTACAAGAAAAAGTCCCGGTAGGCTTGACCTTTGATGATGTATTACTTGTACCGTCAAAATCGGATGTAATACCAAAGGAGGTTGATGTCTCAACATATCTTACAAAGAACATACCGTTGAACATCCCCATTGTCAGTGCCGCAATGGACACGGTGACCGAGGCAGCTCTGGCAATAGCCATTGCTAGAGAGGGGGGTATCGGCATTATTCACAGGGCAATGCCACCGGAAAAACAGGCCCTTGAGGTTGACAAAGTAAAAAAATCAGAAAGCGGCATGATTATCGACCCGATCACTGTATCTCCGGATGCGCCCATAAGCGAGGCCCTTGCCCTGATGGCCAGATACAAAATATCAGGAGTGCCGGTTACCGTAAAAGGTAAATTAGTGGGCATACTTACGAACAGAGACCTCCGATTTGAGACAAATATGGACAGGAAGGTCAAGGATGTGATGACCAGGAAGAATCTCATCACTGCAAAGGAGACGATCACCCTTGACGAGGCCAAGGAGATACTTCACAGATACAAGATAGAGAAGCTGCCGATTGTTGATAAGAACATGAAGCTCAAAGGGCTTATTACCATAAAGGACATAGAAAAGAGAAAGAAATATCCCAATGCATGCAAGGACTCCGTGGGAAGGCTCCGTGTCGGCGCTGCCGTAGGCGTTGGGGTCGAGGCAGTAGAGAGAGCGGAACTACTTGTGGCTTCAGGTGTTGACGTGATTGCCATAGATACCGCCCATGGTCACAGTAATGCAGTGATTAACACCCTTAAGGAGTTGAAAAAGAGATTTGATGTGGATGTTATTGCAGGAAATGTGGCAACCAAGGAAGGGGCGGAGGATCTGATAAAGGCCGGAGCCGATGCCATAAAGGTCGGAATAGGGCCTGGCTCTATCTGTACCACCAGGGTGGTGGCAGGAGCAGGTGTTCCCCAGTTGACGGCAATTAAGGACTGTTACAATGTTGCCAAAAAGTACAAGGTGCCTGTTATTGCCGACGGTGGCATAAAATATTCAGGTGATATCACCAAGGCGATTGCAGCTGGTGCACACTCCGTGATGATAGGCAGTCTCTTTGCAGGAACGGACGAATCCCCTGGTGAGACCATTCTGTTCCAGGGCAGAAGTTATAAGGTTTACAGAGGTATGGGCTCAATTGGTGCAATGGCTCAGGGTGCACGTGACAGATACGGACAGGAGGGTGTGGAGAGATCAAAGCTGGTTCCAGAAGGTGTTGAGGGTAGGGTGCCTTATAAGGGCCCCCTTGCCCATAGTGTACACCAGCTTGTAGGTGGTCTCAGGTCAGGCATGGGATACTGTGGGTGTAAAACCCTTGACGAGTTGCGAAAGAAGGCTCGCTTTATTATGATTACAAATGCGGGGCTCAGGGAGAGTCACGTCCATGATGTGATAATAACCAAGGAGGCCCCGAACTACAGAACAGACTGGTAGGAGATTATGGATAGAGAAAGGATACTTGTTCTTGATTTCGGCTCCCAGTATACCCAGTTGATTGCCAGGAGGGTAAGGGAGTGCAAGGTTTACTCAGAAATATACCCGTACAATGTCTCTATAGAGAAGATCAAGTCCTTTAATCCAAAGGGTATTATTCTTTCAGGCGGTCCCTCCAGTGTATATGATGAGAGTGCTCCCATTCCAGACAAGGAGATCTTTAATCTTGGAGTGCCTGTGCTTGGAATCTGTTACGGTATGCAGCTCATGGCTTATCTGCTTGGCGGAGAGGTGGCAAGGGCACAGAGACATGAGTACGGAAGGGCGGAGATAATTGTCGATGATGACAGGGATCTACTTTGGGATATATCCGACCATTCCGTTGTGTGGATGAGCCATGCCGACAGGATTGAGAAATGCCCCAGAGGCTTTGTTCCAATAGCTCATACTGACAACTCACCGATTGCTGCCATGGCAGACCATGAGCGCAGACTGTATGCTCTTCAGTTTCATCCCGAGGTTGTTCACACTGTTGAGGGTAAAAAAATCATACAGAACTTTGTTCTGAACATCTGTGGCTGTAAACCTACCTGGCAGATGTCATCCTTTATAGAGTGGGCTGTTGAAGATATAAGAAAGACGGTAGGAAACTCAAAGGTGATCTGTGCATTGAGCGGAGGTGTTGACTCCTCTGTTGTGGCTCTTCTCGTTCACAAGGCTGTTGGTGACAATCTCACCTGTATTTTTGTTGACAACGGTCTTCTCCGTAAGGGAGAGGCTGAAAAGGTGAAGGATACCTTTCAGAGACATTTTCATATAAGGCTTGTTGCTGTTGACGCCAGAGAGAGGTTCTTGAATCTTCTGAAAGGTATAACCGATCCGGAGCAGAAGAGAAAGATCATAGGACGGGAGTTTATAAAGGTCTTTGAAGAGGAGGCCAGAAAGATTGAGGGAGTGGAGTTCCTTGCCCAGGGCACTCTGTATCCAGATGTAATAGAAAGTGTCTCCTTTAAAGGACCTTCGGCAACCATAAAATCCCACCACAATGTCGGCGGGCTGCCAGAGGTGATGAAACTGAAACTTGTTGAGCCATTGAGAGAACTCTTCAAGGATGAGGTGCGTGAGATTGGTGAAGAGCTTGGCCTGCCGGAGGAGATCTGCTGGCGTCATCCCTTCCCCGGACCAGGACTGGCGATAAGGTGTCTTGGTGAGATTACCCGGCAGAAGCTTGAGATACTCAGGGAGGCGGATGCTATTGTACTTGAGGAGATAAAGAAGGCAGGTCTGTACAGGGAGATATGGCAGGCCTTTGCTGTGCTGCTACCTGTAAAGAGTGTGGGAGTGATGGGTGACGAAAGAACCTATGAATATGCCCTTGCCATCAGGGCTGTGATCAGTCACGATGGTATGACAGCAGACTGGGCAAAGATACCTCATGAGATTTTGGGCAGGATATCCAATCGTGTGATAAATGAGGTTAAGGGTATAAACAGGGTTGTTTACGATATCACCTCCAAGCCTCCCGGTACCATTGAATGGGAGTGATTTCTGATATTGATGTTAAGGCTGGATAATGTCACCATTTCCATAATCCTGATTCTTAAAAATCTCTATAGAAAGGGGAGTCGGGCTTCATGTACTTTCAGGACATCATTATGAGATTGAATCAGTTCTGGGCGGAGAGAGGATGCCTTCTTGTTCAGCCTTACGACATAGAGGTTGGAGCAGGTACATTTCATCCTGCCACTTTTTTGCGTGTTCTGGGACCTGAACCCTGGAGGGTGGGCTATGTGGAGCCTTCTCGAAGACCTACAGACGGCCGCTACGGAGAGAACCCCAACAGACTTCAACACTACTATCAGTATCAGGTTATTCTCAAACCCTCACCGCAGCATAGTCAGGAGATTTACATAGACAGCCTGAAGACCCTTGGCCTTGATCCACTGAAGCATGATATAAGGTTTGTTGAGGATGACTGGGAATCTCCCACCCTTGGTGCATGGGGGCTTGGCTGGGAGGTCTGGCTTGATGGTATGGAGATCACCCAGTTTACATACTTTCAGCAGGTAGGAGGGATAGATTTAAAACCCGTCTCTGTGGAGATCACATATGGTCTTGAAAGGATAGCCATGTATCTCCAGGAGGTAGACAATGTATTTGATATCCAGTGGTCAAAGGATATCAAGTACGGAGAGGTCCATCATCAGGCAGAGGTAGAGTTTTCGAAGTTCAATTTTGATTATGCCGATGTTGATATGCTCAGGAGAATGTTTGATGACTTTGAGGCTGAGTCAAAGAGGCTTATCAAGTATGATCTTGTTCTTCCTGCATATGAGTTCTGCCTGAAATGCTCCCACACCTTTAATCTCCTTGATGCCCGCGGTGCACTCTCGGTTACCGAGCGGACCGGTTATATTGCCAGGGTGAGGGGGCTTGCTAAGATGGTTGCCGAGGCATATTTGAGGCAGCGTGAGGCGAAGGGGTTTCCTCTTCTCCAGATCTCTATGGAGTCTTTGGATACAGAGCAGGTCTACGAGGTGCACAGACAGGATGCAGGAGAAACGGCTAAGAATACCGTGCTATTGGAGATCGGAACAGAGGAGATTCCAGCACGCTTCATGCCGGGCATACTCAAGCAGTTGGTGGACAATACGGAGAGCAGGCTGAAGTCCCTCAGAATAGATTATTCAGAGGTAAGGTCTCTTGGCACACCAAGGAGGTCTGCCCTTATCATTAAGGGTCTTGCCGAAAGGCAGAGAAGTGAAAAGAGACTCGTTTATGGTCCTCCGAAGAATGTTGCCTTTGACAAGGAGGGCAACCCAACAAAGGCAGCCATAGGTTTTGCAAAATCCCAGGGAGTCGATCCCTCTGACCTGAAGATAGGGAAGAAGGGCAAAGGTGAGTATGTAATGGTTGAGGTTGAGGATGAAGGGCGCTCAGTTCGGGAACTTCTACCTGAGTTGTTGAAAGAGGTGATTCTCTCTCTTCATTTTCCTAAATCAATGAGATGGGGTGACGGCTCTCTTCGTTTCGTAAGGCCGATACAATGGATAATGGCGGTTTATGAAGGCGATACAGTGGAATTTGAGATAGATGGCTACCAAAGCGGTAACAAGACCTATGGTCACCGCTTCTTGAGTTCTCAGGCAGTAGAGATAAGAAATCCGGATGCCTATGTGGAGACTCTCCGAAAACTTCATGTTGTGGTGGACCATGCTGAGAGGAAGGAGATGATACTCACAGAGTTGAGAGAGCTTGCATCCCGCGAAGGCGGCAAGGTGATGGAGGATGAGGAGCTTCTGGAGACAGTGAACTTCCTTGTTGAATACCCCCGTGCGGTACTCTGTCACTTCCCTGAGGAGTATCTCTATCTTCCCAAGGAGCTTTTGATAACAGTGATGAAGGACCATCAGAAGTATTTTGCCATTGAGGATGAGTCAGGAAGATTGATGAACGGATTTATTGTTGTCAGCAATACAGGAAAAGATAATGAAGAGGCTGTAAGAAAGGGGGCTCAGCGTGTAATCAAGGCAAGGTTTGAGGATGCCCGTTTCTATTATGAGGATGATCTGAAAAGGCCACTCAAAGAGAGAGTAGAGGAACTTAAAGGGGTTATATTCCATGAAAAGCTTGGCTCTCTTTATGACAAGGTACAGCGTATAAGAAGCATAGCCCTGGAACTGGCCACTCTTGTGCCGGAGATAGAGGATAAGATAGAGCGCGCTGCCTATCTCTGTAAGGCTGACCTTGTAACAGGTGTGGTCAGGGAGTTTCCCGAGCTTCAGGGCTTAATGGGTAAGTACTATGCCCAGAAGCATGGAGAGGATAAAGAGGTGGCAGAAGCCCTGTATGAACAGTACCTGCCTACCCATTCAGGTGGTGAACTTCCCACTACGGATACTGGTGCGATACTGAGCATATCCGACAGGATCGATACCATCGTTACATTTTTCTCAATAGGGCTTAAGCCTACAGGCTCGGAAGACCCCTTTGCCCTGAGAAGGGCGGCTCTTGCAATAATTTCAATATTGCTCGGTAAGGGATACGAGATATCGATAGAGAGACTTGTTGACCTCGCACTGGATAATTTGAAGGAAGACAACAGGACAGAGTTGAGGGAAGATGTGCTGAACTTCTTTGTCCAGAGACTTGAGGCACTGTTTCTGTCAGAAGGGTATCAGCATGATATTGTGCAGGCTGTGCTGGCCAAGACCGTGGTTCATCCTCTTCATAAGGTTAGAAGACTTCTTGATGCTACCGCAGGGTTCAAGCAACTTGATGAATACAATGATACTGTAGTAGCCCTGAAAAGGGTATTCAATATCTTAAAAGAGGAATATCCTGAAGATGTGCAGGAAGCCCTTTTTGAGACCGAGCATGAGGGAGTTCTTTATAAAGAGACACTGAGGCTGAGGGAAACTATTTATAGATGTCTGGAAAACGATGACTATAATTCAGCATTCTCGGTCATACCCGGTATTGTGAAGCCTATTAACGGGTTTTTTGACCATGTTCTGGTGATGGATAAGGATGAAAAGAAAAGGACTAACCGTCTCTGTCTGTTGCAGTTACTTAAGAATACGGTTACAGTTCTGCTGGATGTATCAAAACTCCAGGAGGCGTGAAACCTTCAAATTATCTTGACAAATCCTTTAAACCTGTGCTATGAAAAACAATCCACGCCTGTTTTACAGGCCTTTAATTTTATCCTTTAGGAGGACGGAATGACTTTTCCAGAGGATCTTAAATACCACAAGGAGCATACCTGGGTAAGAGTTTCCGGAAATAAGGCAACTATTGGCATAACAGATTACGCACAGGATCAGTTGGGGGATATAGTCTATATAGACCTTCCTGATGTTGACTCCGAGATAGAAAAGGATGCAGAGTTCTCGGAGATCGAATCAACAAAGGCCACATCATCCGTTATCGCACCTGTGTCAGGAACTATTGTAGATGTTAATGACGAGCTTGATGAGTCTCCTGAAATTATTAATGAGGAGCCTTACGGTAAAGGCTGGATTGCAGTGGTGGAGATGTCTGACCCGTCGGAACTGGATGATCTTATGGATGCATCCGACTATCAGAGTTATGTGGAGGAGGAGGCAAAGTAATGAGAATCGGTATTCTTGGTGCAGGCCCAGGTGGATATGTTGCGGCTATAAAGGCAGCACAACTTGGTGCTGAAGTTGTGGTTGTGGAGGAGGCAGAGGTCGGTGGAACCTGCCTTAATTCAGGCTGTATACCCACCAAGACGATGCTTGCCTCTTCAGAGCTTTACAGCCATGTAAAGGAGATGGCCAGCTTTGGTCTTGAACTCAAGGGCGAAGTGATTCCACACATGGAGAAGATTATCGAACGAAAGAACAAGGTGATTAACACTCAGGTAAAGGGTATAAAAGGGCTGTTCAAAAGTTGGGGAGTGGAGCTTAAAAAGGGTAGGGGAAGGCTTGTCTCTGAGAAGGAGATTCGCATTGAATCAGCAGATGGTGAAGAGACCGTACAGGTTGACAGCACAATTATTGCAACGGGTTCACGGCCTGCAGAGATTCCCCTCTTTCCCTTTGATGGTAAAAACATCATATCCTCCACAGAAGCCCTTGAGCTAACCTCCATCCCAAAGAGCATGCTAATCATCGGAGCCGGTGTAATAGGGTGTGAGTTCGCCTGTATCTACCGTGCCCTTGGAACAGAGGTTACTATGGTAGAGCTTCTCCCCAGGGCGGTATCCACAGAGGATGAGGAGATATCGGCCCTTCTTGAGAGAGAGTTGAAGAAGAAGAAGATAAAGCTCTTTACCAATGTAAAGGCAGAAAAGGTGGAGATCAGGGATGACGGGGTTCATACTACCCTTTCCAATGGCAAGGAGATCGTCACCGAAAAGGTTCTTGTCTCCATCGGCAGAGCGCTTAATTCCGACGGAATAGGGCTTGAGGAGATCGGAGTGGAGAAGGGGCAGCGCGGAGAGATAAAGGTTAACCCTAAGATGCAGACAAATCTGAACAACATCTATGCAATCGGCGATGTTACAGGAGGAATTCTTCTTGCCCACGTAGCATCAAAGGAGGGTATAGTTGCCGTAAGAAACATAATGGGTTCATCGGAAGAGATGGACTACTCTGTGGTTCCTGCTGCTATTTTCACCTCTCCAGAGATTGCATCTGTGGGGTTGAGAGAACATCAGGCAGCGGAGCAGGGAATCAAGTACATTACGGGACACTTCCAGTTCAGGGCACTTGGCAAGGCACACGCCATGGGAGAGATTTCAGGGCTTATAAAGGTTATAGCAGAAAAGGATACTGATAAAGTCCTTGGAGTACACATAATCGGGCCTCATGCATCCGATCTGATACACGAGGCAGCAGTGGCTATGAAGGCAGGGCTGAAGGTAAAGGATATTGCAGAGACAATTCATGCCCATCCCACACTCGCAGAAGGACTTATGGAGGCGGCTGAGGATGCCCACGGTGAGGCAGTGCATGTACCGAAAAAATGAATAGGGTAAGACTGAAGGATTTGTTCAACCCTTATTGTAAGGAGACCGGACTTGATTAGTGACCAGATTGGAACAACCCCATGGTTTGACTCTGTTTTTAAGGAGAACAAGGAGCTTTTCTCTGAACTTGATACACTTTTAAGGGGGCTTGACAGGATATTCAATCCCGAAAACCTTCCGATCAGTGTAGAGAACCTCACTACAAGGAACTTTTATGCAGAGCTCACTACAGTGAAGGATGCAATCCTTCGCGTGCTAAGTATTCTTGAGTTGGTGATTCCAGAAAGCAAGAAGAATGCTTTCTGGTTTCAAAAGTACGCAGAACAGAGTTATGTTTCCGACAGAAAAAGGGACCTTCTAAGGAGTATTCTTTATAGACAGGACACTCCCGAGAAATCGCTTCTCCTTCTTTATGATTCTTTTATAAATCTCAAGGTTATAGTCTCTGATCTTCTCAAGGGCGATACCGTAAGTTACATGGGATATAAGAACTACGGCGACATTATTGCCCGCGAGATTAGAGAGAACCATTACTTCGACCCATTTAAGAAGGAGATAAATCCAGACTTTGACAAGATCAGAAATAAAGAGATTACAGCGATTGTTCGTTCCATAAAAGACAGAAAGACAAAGAGGTTAATATCCACTATTTTCATATTTCTTTACAGGTTTTTACGATATTTGGGACATATCGAGACCTCATCGCATCTGCAGGTATCGCTTAACTGTGCATTTGTAATCCTGGTTCTGCTACGTTCGGAGATAAGGGCCTTTATCAATTACCTAAAGGAGGTCTCCAGCGAGATTGAAGATAAATCATTACAGGATATAATCGATTCACTGGCTTTTCAGTTTTCCATGGAGACCAAAAGGGTCTATGAACAGGAACTCAAGGATCTTTTAAGACTGAGTGCCCTGAATCGTATAAGGGGAAAGATAGAAAACAGCAGCGGAATCATAACGAATCTTACTGAGCAGTGTATAGTTCAGCTTGCACAGAAGTTTAATCCCTCAATTAAGGGGGAGGATATTTTCCCCAGTTTTGTTACCCGCCATGCCCAGTCTGTAAAACTTCGAGAGGATATATATGTTCTGTATGAGTTCATTGAGATCTTGGAAAGCATATTCGACAAGAAAGAGATACGTCTCAAGGTCTTTGATTCCCTGAGGTCGTATATGTTGTATTTTGAGAGCTTTACTTTCCGTTTGCTACGTTATGACGACTACGAGGAGTTTGCACGTTTTTTCAATGAGTTCTTTTCCATAACTCCGGAGACAATCTCCGGTGATGCCTCTCACAAAATCCTTGAAAAGTTGCACAGATTTAAAATATTCCTTGAAACCACCCTCAGACTTATATCTCAAAGAACAGAACTAAGGGACAAACCGATAGATAAGAAGAAGGCTGAAGAGATACTAAGACAGTTTTTACCAGAAGAGCTAACATAAGAACCTACCGGCGTATTCTTTACGCTGTGGAAAGTATATATTGAGGAGAGGAGGTCTTTATGTCAGAGATTATTGACATTCATGCACGGGAGATTCTGGACTCAAGGGGGAATCCAACAGTAGAGGTGGAGGTCTTTCTTGCCTCCGGAGCGTCAGGTGTGGCTGCGGTACCATCGGGTGCTTCCACGGGAGAGAGGGAGGCTCTCGAATTAAGAGACGGCGATGAAAAGAGGTTTCACGGAAAAGGTGTTACTAAGGCTGTAAATAATGTAATCGAGGAGATTGCACCAAGGATCATAGGGCTTGACTCTGAGGATCAGGTCTACATTGATAAACTTTTGGTTGAAATGGACGGCACGGAGAACAAACAACGCCTCGGAGCAAATGCTATCCTGGGAGTTTCCCTTGCAATATGTAAGGCTACGGCAAACGAGCTTGACATCCCGCTTTATCGATATATAGGTGGAACAAATGCAAAGCAACTGCCTGTGCCCCTTATGAACATAATGAATGGTGGAGCTCATGCTGATAACAACCTGGACATTCAGGAGTTTATGATAATGCCTGCCGGCCTTGATGACTTCTCTTCTGCTCTCAGGGCTGGCTCCGAGATATTTCACTCCCTGAAAAAAATACTCAAGTCAAAAGGGTTGAATACTGCTGTAGGTGATGAGGGAGGTTTCGCTCCCGATCTGGACAGGAATGAGGAGGCCCTCGCACTGATTCTCCAGGCTATTGAGGATGCCGGTTACAAACCCGGAAAGGATGTCTTCCTTGCCCTGGATGTTGCTGCATCGGAGCTTTACAAGGATGGCAAATATTCTTTTGAGGGTAAAGAGGTTTCGTCATCAGATATGGTTAATTATTATGAGAATCTTATTAACAACTATCCTATTCTTTCCATTGAGGATGGCCTTGGTGAGAATGACTGGGATGGATGGAAGGAGCTTACTGATCGTCTTGGTAGAAAAGTGCAGTTGGTTGGAGATGACATATTCGTTACAAATACAAAAATTCTTGAAAGGGGAATAAAAGAGGGTGTGGCAAACTCCATACTTATCAAGCTTAACCAGATAGGTACGTTGACAGAGACCCTTGACGCAATAGAGATGGCAGAGAGGGCAGGTTATACCGCTGTGATTTCACATCGCTCCGGTGAGACAGAGGATACAACAATTGCTGATCTTGCCGTTGCCTGCAACACCGGGTTTATCAAGACAGGTTCTCTTGCCAGAAGCGAAAGAATTGCAAAGTATAACAGGCTCATCAGGATTGAAGAGGAGTTGGCTGATGCGGCTGAGTACCCTGGCCTTAAAGCCTTCTATAATATTGATTAAGTTATCCGGTTTCAATATCAAATAATATCGAAACCCTCCTCGCGGTATCTGGTTCGGGGAGGGTTTCCATTTTATCTTTGGAATTACACTGGTTTATTAGTGTATTATATCAAGTTTTGAGTCCTAAGACATTGATTAGAAATGATTCTTGACTTTAGTTCAAATATGATATAATATATTCCATGTATAAACATAATCTTCTGAGGCGCCAAGTTTACAACGAAAAAAAGAAAAGGTCGATGGTACTTCTCACCTTTTTGTTGATCTTTTCCTTGTATCTTCTCTGGACGCTTGTCTTTGATGAAAACGGTGTGATCAGGTATTACGAACTCAAAGCGCAAAGAGACAGACTTGTTGCAGAGATAGGCACGATTCAGAAAGAAAATGCCAGTATCAGGGAAGAGATTAAGTTAATGCAAAAGGACCCCTTTTATCTTGAGAAAAAGGCACGTGAAGAGCTAAACCTCTCCAGACCGGACGAATATATATTTGTCTTTGAAAAATAGAGAGAAATAAAAAGTAAGGAGGCTGCTTATGTTCAGAAATATGAGGTTGAGGAAGAGATTCACCTTAATAATGCTGATAGTTTACTTCTTTTCATTGCCTGTTATAGTATTAGGAAGTTATTATATTCTGAAAAATAACGCATTCAGAGAGATAACTCAGGAGGCGAAGCTGATGTTAGCTGCATGGGAGGGTGCGGGAGCGTATACCTCTAATATTCTTCGTCCCCTTCTGGAAGAGAAATGCGGCGATATAGCAACTCCAGAGATGGTTAAGGGACTTTTTATTGCCAGGGAGATAGAAGAATCAATAAAAAAGATAGCAGGTAACTACTCATATAAGGTTGCCGCATTAAATCCCCGCAATAAGACCCATCTTCCTGACAAGTTTGAAGAGAAGAAACTGAAAGAGTTTCGTCAGGGCAAACTGAAAGGACAGTGGAAGGGATTCAAGAAAACAAAAGAGGGAGAGTTCTATGTTGTCATGAAGCCTTTGAAGGTCTCCTTTGACTGTTTAAGATGTCATGGTGATCCGTTGTTTGCTCCGGAGGAGATTAAGAAGCGTTACGGTACAAAAGGTGGCTTCAACTGGCAGGAAGGTGAGATTGCGGCTATCAGGATGGTTTATGTTCCTACGGAGATCCCTATTGCAAACGCCAAGAAGACACTGGTGTTCTTCTCTCTCATATACAGTGGATTCTTCTTCCTTGTAATAATGATAATCAATATTTTGATTAATAAAAACATAATCAAGCCCATAGAGAGCTTTGTTGCGACAGCAGAGGATATCAGTAGAGGAAAAATGGACAGGGAATTTGATATCAAAACCAATGATGAGATGAAGGCACTGGCTGATGCCTTCACCAGGATGAAGGTCTCTCTGGCAAAGGCCATGGACATATTGAGAGAAAGATAAATAAACAGGGATAAATAAACAGGGATATAAATATATTCAGGAGGTGCTTTAAATGGGAAAAAAGATTCTATGGAAATTGCTGATGGTCATAATCGTTATTGTCTTTGCAAGTGTCACATTTGCAGGGAATGTACGTAATGGCGAGAAGCTTTTTAACAGTCCTGACCTTGGAACAAACGGCAGAAAATGCAGTAGCTGTCACAGAAAGGGAAAGGGAATAAACGGGACAAAAAGGGTTTTCAGAATCATTGGCAGAAAGTTTAGAAATCCGGAGGATGCCATAAATTTCTGTCTTAAGCTTGCTCTTAAGGGTGAGCCACTGGAAAAAGATTCAAAAGAGATGCAGGATCTTGTGTCGTATATAAGAACACTAAAGCCCGGGAAAAAGAAGAGAGTGATCGGCTGCTAATATCGATGTAGTTAATTAAAGGAGGTCGAGTTGGAGGAAAAAAAATCTGTTCTAGTTATAGACGACTCGCCGACGGTAAGGCGTCTTGCAGAGATTGTTCTCTCCCAGGCAGGTTATGAGGTTTATACAGCAGATGACGGCGACGAGGGGCTTGATATTGCAAAGAGGGTTCATCCATCCATTATTCTGGTTGATTTTGTCATGCCAAGGATGAACGGGTATAAGCTCTGCAAGATTATCCGCTCTGATCCCGACCTCAAGCATATACCGCTTATACTTATTACTGCCAAAGGTGAAGATGTGGGCCAGACCTTTGAGGAGAGGTTCGGGGTGCTCCATTACTTCCAGAAACCCTTTGAGCCAGATGATCTTGTGGCAAAAATAGACGAGGTTCTGGGGATTGAAAAGATCGAGGAGGAGAAGGCCGTGTTTTCAAGTGCTACTGTGGGTGCTCCTAACGAAAATTTTCTTGAGATGATGGAAAAACTTTTAAAGTACTATTTCGAACACGAACTGAAGGTACTTGTGAAGAATATTATGATTGAGGTGTTAAAAGAGACAGAGGTTGTCAGATCGGGCGGTCTTATCTTCTCTGGCGAATTAAAGAATCTCTCCATAGCTGACATACTTCAGTTTATTGGCATGGTAGGACTTTCAGGCAGACTCTCTGTTATCTCTTCAAATCTAAATGCGGAGATATACCTCGACAAAGGCAACATTGTGTTCGCTACGGTGAGCAAGCCAGGTTATAGAAATTTTCTTACTGACAGGTTGATAGAGGCTGGTAAAATAAAGGTTGAGGACATCAGAGAGTGCCTCACTGATGCCAAGAAGCAGAATCTTCCTATAGGAAGGGTTCTTGTTCAAAAGGGGTACATAACAGAGGATGAGCTAATGACTTTCCTCAGACAGTTAACCGAAGATGCTATCTTCCATACTCTTGCAGTAAATGGCGGACATTTTTATCTTGAGGACACACCTATTCCTCTCAATATCAGTGATATAAAATTTAGAATCCCAATGAGCACGATAATACTGGATGGTTTAAGAAAACTGGATGAAAGTAGAGTGGCTGCGGAAATGTTTAAGAGCAACGAGATGATACCTGTGAGATTGATAACCAATGTGGAGGCCCTCGAAGATATTTCGCTTGATGAAAAGGAATTAAAGGTATTTTCCCTTGTGGATGGTAAAACCAACCTTGGTGAGATCATTTCAAAAAGCAGATTGGATGAGCTTGAGGTGAAAAGGATTTGCTATACACTGCAGAAGATAGGATTGATGAAAATAAAGGATGAGAGGAGGTAATAGTAATGTCAAAAATACTGATTGCCGATGATAGTGCAACCGACCTGGAGTATATAAAAGAGATACTGAAGGAGACAGGCCACGAATTAATTACAGCAATGGACGGGGAGGAAGCTGAGCAGAAGGCCAGAACAGAAAATATTGACCTTATTATTCTTGATGTGATCATGCCTAAGAAAAACGGATATCAGGTTTGCAGAGATTTAAAGAAGGATGAGAAGTTTAAAAACATACCCATAATTATGGTGACTTCAAAGTCTCAGGAAAGTGACAAGTTCTGGGGAATGAGACAGGGCGCTGACGAGTACATTACAAAGCCATTCGAACCTATTGACCTGTTACTGGCTGTTAAAAAGCACTTACAGTAAGGGGGAATCATGCAACTTGAGAGTCTTTTGAGAAAATATCTTAGAAAGGGTAATACAGGACAATTAGTAATAAAATTCAAAGAGGACTCCCATCTGTGTAAAATATATATAGAAGATGGCGAGCCTGTTTATCTGTTAATGGGAAACAAAAAGCCCGAGGAAGTGCTGGAAGCAATGCAGCAGATGATCCCTGAACAGGCCAATTTTATTGAAGGCGTTCGGACAAATAAGAGATTAGATGCATCACTTGTTGACCGTTTCGATTCTTTATTCGGAGCATCTGATGCATTTCCTGAAAGTAATGATATAGAGATTACCGGAAATGTTTCTCCAGATACCATTGAAAAGCTAATAGACGATTTTATTGATATAGTCGGACCTCTGGGCTCTGTAATTGCGGACAAATTACTTGCAAGGATTGGTTACACTAAAGGCGACCACATGGATGCGGAAGATTACAAGACCTTGCTATCAGGGCTGGTTGCTGAGCTGCCAGAGAATCAAAGAGAAGATTTCAAGAATAGGCATATTAATATTTAGGATAATGGACAGAGAGCAGAAAAGAGATGATTTAAGCGGTTTAGATGAGATAGCAACTCCGGAACTGGTTGCCGTTGTGTTTACTGTAGGTGATAAGAAATTCTCAATTGAACTTAAGTATCTCCGGGAGATATCAGAATTGGGGGAGATTGTTCCTTTACCTCTTAGTCCCTCTTATATAGAAGGGATTACTCACATTAGAGGTATGGCAATCCCTGTGGTTAATATGGCAAAACTTAAAGATATAAACGAAGAGCCAGGTATGCAGAGGTGGCTTATGGTTCTTGAGGTTGGAGAGAATTTACTCGGACTGGTATCGAACCAGATGCCAGACCTTAGCACGGAGTTCACGGGTGAGATAATTAATGTCCCGGAATTTTACGAAACTTACAGGGTGAGATAATGGCTGAAAAGGGGCTTTTGGACTTTTTTATAGCTGAGGCTGAGGAACATATAGGGATCCTGGAGAAGGGTTTCCTTGATCTTGAAAAGAATCCGGAGGATCTTTCCGGGATTCATGAACTCTTCAGGGCTGCACACACGCTGAAGGGTTCTGCTGCGCTTGTCAAGCTGCATGTAACCAGTGAGGTTGCTCACACCATGGAGGATCTTCTGGAGGAGATCAGGGATAAAAAGATAAAGGTAACGAAGGGGATTATCGACTGGCTTCTTCACAGCCTTGATGCAATAAAATTCCTCATCTCAGAGGTTATCAGAGGCAACCAGGAAAAGGATGAGATAGCAAAAGAGATAAAGGAAAGCCTTGTTGCTGTAAGACAAGAAAATATTCCTGCAGAGCCAGAAGAGAAGAAAGAGGAGGTTCTTGTTGAAAGAAGAGAGTTCGGAAGAAGGAAAGAAGACATAGAGGCCCTATCCTCATACATCCGTGTAAATGTTGATAATATCGAAAGGATGATGAACCTTGTCGGTGAACTGACAGTTCTAAGAAACTATATTACAGCAGAGAGTGAAAATATATTCAAAATGAGGGATGAGGTTGATTATGCCGGCAGGAGGCTTTTGAAAGAGATAGATTCTTTCAGCAGCAGATACGCCTATTCCATACCAGAGAAGGTCTCATACGTGGACGAGCTTCTTGAGGAGTTCAGAGAACTTGAGTTTGACCGGTACGATGAGCTCAATCTGTTTGTTCGGAAACTACAGGAAATCACCGAGGATATCACAGAAGCGCTTAAAAGCATTACAAACTTTTTTGAACAGTTCTCCACACATGTAAAGAGCCTTGACAGGTTAAGCACCGATCTTCGCGATCTCATATCCCAGTCACGAATGGTGGAAATAGGTAGACTTTTCCAGAGATTCACAAGGACGATACGAGATCTTTCCCATACATCCGGTAAAAAGGTCAAGTTTGTAGTAAGCGGAACAGAAACACGAATAGATCGTCTCCTTTACGACAGGCTTTTTGACCCGCTTCTACATCTTATTCGTAATGCCATATCCCATGGGTTGGAGTCTTCGGAGGAACGTCTTAAAAGAGGTAAGCCGGAAGAGGGGCGCATTGTTCTTAGAGCAAAAAGAGAGGGTAACAGTGTAGTCATAGATGTGAAGGATGACGGAAGAGGTATTGATCTGAAAAAGGTTTATAAACGTGCACTGGAACTTGGTTTTATTAAGAAAGGACAGAAAGTATCAAAAGGGCAGCTTCTTGGTTTCATGTTTAGACCCGGTTTTAGTACTGCTGATGAGGGGAGTGCCCTTTCTGGAAGAGGAGTTGGTCTGGATGTTGTCAGAGAGGCAGTTTCCGAGATGAATGGTACCATTAATGTGGCAACAAAGGAAGGGAAGGGAACCATTTTTAGAATAAAATTACCTCTGACACTTATCATTGTAAATGTGGTCCGATTCAAAGCGGGGGGGATTGAATTTGTCGTACCATCTGCCCTTATTCAGGAGCTTATTGAATTTACAAATGACAGCTACGATAGTGAGAATAAGACCGTTCGCGTGAGAGACAAGGTGCTGCAAGTGAAGGATATCTGTGACCTGCTCCGCCTGGCTGCTAAGAGAGAGGGTGAAAAGCTTACAGCTATTGTATTTAATTTGATGCCCGGAAAAGAGTTGGCTCTCATTGTGGACGAGATAACCGGACAGGAGGATACGGTTATCAAACCCCTTGGCAGATTCCTGGAAGGACTCAAGTATTATTCCGGTGTAAGTATCTCAGCAGATGGCAGACTCATGCCGGTCATTAATCCAGCAACTTTGCTTGAGGAAACCGAGAGACTGCCTGAGATCAAGGAGATTAAGCAGCCTGAAAGGAGAGACGGTAGAACAGTGCTTGTTGTGGATGATTCTCTGAGTGTCCGAAAGTTTGTAAGTCTTGCACTCAAACAGAGGGGTTACAATGTTTTGACCGCATCCAATGGTCTTGAGGCATTAAACATTGTTGATGAACATCCTGTCGATCTTATAATCACGGATCTGGAAATGCCTGTTATGCACGGATATGAATTTTTGAGAGAGCTCCAGAGACGAGGGCTCACTGATATTATTCCCTCTGTGGTGCTTACATCAAGGGGAAGCGAAAAACATAAGGAAAAGGCAAAAATTCTTGGTGCACATGATTATATGGTGAAGCCTTTTGAGGAGATAACTCTTCTTCAGACGGTAAGAAAACATTTAAAGAGTCTTCATCTTACGTAGAAGACACTATCAAACCAATCTGGTTAATGCATCAATCTATTAATACCAGCCATTACAGTACCAGCCTAAAAATAAGCATGTACTTTAAATAAAAAAATCGTCATTCTCGAGATTTCTCGAGAATGACGATTTAGAATCTTTATTATTAGTCTTGTTACTAAGGAAGAGCTTCTTCAGTCTCGATTTCCTTCTCTTCCTCCTGGAGTTTAAACCGCTCAATGGATGAGAGAAGTTCTCTTGAGGACTGTGATAGCTTTTCAGAGATCTCTTCTGAATCCTGGACCAGTTTTAACAACTCTAAAGAGATCCTGTTCACTGCTTCCATTGCAAGGACTGTATTGTTAGTCATCTCACGCTGGGTCTGTGATAGATTATAGATTTCTGAGACAACCTGTCGAGTATTCCTAATAGCATTCTCAATCTCGTCGAAAGCAGTACCTGTCTCATTGGCGAGAGTTGTCTGCTTTTCAACAATATCTGTCTCCTCTTCAAGAGATGTTGTAATCTCACCCGCCTCGGTCTGGATTGCACGGATGATGTTTGTGATCTCCTTTGTGGCTTCTGCGGAACGGTCAGCCAGTTCTCTAATCTCTTCTGCTATTACAACAAAGCCCTTACCTGCTTCTCCTGCCCTTGCAGCCTCTATGGATGCGTTCATAGCAAGCAGGTTTGTTCTTGAAGCAATATCGCTGATCAAGCCCGAGATCGAACCGATTTCCATAATCCTTTCCGAGAGCAACTTCATTTTCTTATTGATTGTCTGAACTGTAACCCTGATTAATTGCATACCCTCAATACTCTGACTCACTAACTGTCCACCTTTAGAGGCAGCTTTGGATGCACTGTCTGATGTAGCATTTGCTTCCTCTGTTTTTTCGGAAATCTTCAGTGTTGCATCTGCTGTTTCATCGAGTGCCTCAGTAGCATTTTTCAACTGGATCATCTGTGTCTCTGCACCTTCAGCCATCTTTTTGAGCATCTCAAGGAGATGGAAACTATCCTCTCCAACTCCCTGAGCAGTATTTCTTACCTCAGCAAGCAGCGAGGACAAGCCTTCTACCATGAGATTAAAGGCGTCAGCTATTGAACCGAAGACGTCTGCAGTCACTGGTGCCCTCTGAGTAAGATCACCTTCAGAGGCGTTACTAACGACTTCAAGGAACTTGATAACGTTTTCTTGTGTTTTTTTCCTTTCCTCCTCAGTCTGGATGTAACTTCTCAATCTCTCGAGAGTTTCATTAAGGACACCTGCGATCTGTCCCAGTTCATCCGTTGTCTTGACATCAACCGTTACATCCACCCTTCCCTCACTAATTGCCTGTATACCTTTCATCATCTCTTTCAGAGGGCTAACGATCCTGTTTGAGATGAAAAGAGACAGTATCAGGCCGAATCCGAGGGACAGTATGTAGATGATCAGGATTTTCCAGATATCCTCTCTAATGGCGTCGAAGAGTGAAAGTTTTCTGAAACCTATATTTATTGTTCCATAAGTTGCGACAGGATAAGAGAAATTTTTTATTACCATATCCTGGAGTTTAATATCCTCAACTTTTTCGGTCACCTCAACACCAACGGATTTTAGTTCAGGCGGAATTTTTCCTCCAAATGTGTCTGCTATGACCTTGCCGTCTTCCAGACGGAAGAAGCAGTATTCCACATCTTTAGATGCTTTTTTTACCTCCTGAGTAATCTTTTGCAGGACTTTAATATCATCCGTTAACATGGCATCGAGTGCCTTTGATGCCTGGGAAACCGTAAA
Source organism: Thermodesulfovibrio sp. (assembly GCA_027050975.1). Classification (GTDB taxonomy): domain Bacteria; phylum Nitrospirota; class Thermodesulfovibrionia; order Thermodesulfovibrionales; family JdFR-85; genus JALUAR01. Next base: position 1,219 of record JALUAR010000073.1, on the reverse strand, counting down.
GAACCTGTTTTTCTCTTCCTGTAAAACGGTCAATCTTTTTGCCATGGAATACGCATAGTAACCGACTATAGAAGAGACAATTATGGTTATTGACAGAAGCATTGTAAATGTCATTTTGGCTCTGATACCGGGACCTCTTACCTCTGTTGCCATTTTGACACTCCTTTCCCTTTAAATTATATTCTATTTTTTCTTTTCTTTAAGACTGACAGTACCCTGCTTTGAGATAATTCTCTGTCCCTCGTTGCTGAGGGCAAATCGTATAAAGTCCTTTACCTCCTTTGATGGTTTGGGACCGACGGTAAGGTATAAGGGCCGCACATAATGGTATTTGCCTGAAATGATATTCTTTTTTGTTGGTGCCACGCCATCAAGGCTCAGGAACTTCAGCCCCTTTCTTTTGCGAGCACTTGATATACCGGAGACAGCAATCGCATCCTCGTTCTTTTCAACATACTTTTCAACCGGGCCAGAACTCTTTTTGACTATTGCATCGGCTCTGAAATCTATGTTCGTATCACCGAAGAGCATCTCTCTTAACATAAAAGAGACGCCGTTGATTTTGCTTTTTCTTATAACCACTTTTATGGGAACGTCCTTTCCGCCAAGCTCCTTCCAGTTGGTTATCCTTCCCAGAAGTATATCCTTTAACTGCTTTGTGGTTATATTGCTGATCCTGTTTTTCTTGTTTACAATGACTACAAGAGCATCCCATGCTACCTGAATAAGTTTTGTGTTCTTCTCGAGGATGTCATCTTTGAGTTTATGTCTGCATGAGCCACCTATGTCTATTCTGCCTATGCCGACAGCTCTTATTCCATATGTTGCTCCTCCACCTTTAAGATGAATCTTTATTCCCGTCTTCTTCTCATATGCTCTGGCAAGCTCGGCCATGAAAGCCTTCTTTGTGATACCGCAACCTCCCCAGATCAAATCCTTAGTGAAAGCAACGGAGGGATCAAATAGAAGGATAAAGAGAAAAGCGAATACTAAAAATTTCCTTTTCTTTTTGACCATTCTCTTCTCCTAAAATTCGGATTTGGAAAACGGCTTATAGCTTATATTAATTTGTCAATCTGAAAAAATTTTACGATCGGATTCAGGAGAAACAGGATCTGTTTTTTCAGATTTATTCGTACCGCCCCTATAACAATTTATGTGGTTAACTTGACCGAATTTGATTAATTATACCCGACAAACTGTTAATTGTCAAGGTTAT
>JALUAR010000072.1 GCA_027050975.1 Thermodesulfovibrio sp. | reverse complement strand
AAAATTGAAAAGGCGGAAAAAGAAATAGTAAAATTATGGTTAATTATGGATCTGAACTGGAAAAATAAAAAAAAAGAACTCTTTCTGATAGCCGGACCCTGTGTTATTGAGAGTGAGGAGATTGTTTTTGAGACAGCCCAGAGGCTTAAGGATATCTGTTCTCGGCTGGGTATCCCTCTTGTATTCAAAAGCTCCTATGACAAGGCAAACCGCTCTTCAATCAAGTCCTTCCGAGGCCCGGGGATAGAGAGGGGCCTCAGAATACTTCAGGATATAAAAACGAAATATCAAATGCCTGTGCTTACGGATGTCCACTCTCCGGAGGAGGCGCGGGTGGCTTCAGAGGTGGTGGATGTTCTGCAGGTACCTGCCTTTCTCTGCCGCCAGACCGATCTAATTGTTGGAGCAGCCCGGACAGGCAAGCCTGTAAACATAAAGAAGGGGCAGTTTCTTGCTCCCTGGGATATGAAGAATGTGATAGAGAAATTCGTCTCTGCAGGTAACAAATCCCTTATGGTTACAGAGCGGGGAACCACCTTTGGATACAACAACCTTGTGGTGGATTTCAGGACCTTTCCGATAATGAGGTCTTACGGCTATCCAGTGGTCTTTGATGTTACCCATAGTCTGCAGCTTCCGGGAGGTCAGGGCACGGCATCAGGAGGGCAGAGGGAGTTTGCACCTGTGCTTGCACGGGCTGCAGTTGCTGCCGGAGTGGATGGGCTCTTTATGGAGGTTCACCCGGAGCCTGACAGGGCCCTCTGCGATGGACCGAATATGATAAGACTGGATGACCTTGAAGGGATGCTCAGGGCTGTGAAGGCAATACTGGAGGCTGTAAAGCCCATCATCTAAACGCCTTTCCATCTGACCTTACCTTCTCTCAAAGCAATCAAAGATGCTTTCTTTCAAACCTGTCAAGTTCCTTCTTCATCGCCCTTCTTCTCCTGTACTTAATACGGAACTCTTCAATAAGTGACTTTACCTATTCTGCAGCATCAAACTCTTTCAGAAGCCGTTCAAGTTTCTCTGTCAGTTCTATATAAGCTCCTCTGCCTGTATATGTTTCAGCATGTACCGGAGACAGTGGCCCTGAACCTGTTGTTCTCCATCTCTACCAATTCCACAATCCGGCCCTTCCTGTAGTAATCATATCCTCTTTTCAGGATCTCTGGATCAACATAATTCTCAAAATCATCAAATCTCATATTGTCCCCCATTATTTTTCTTAGAGATATACTATAAACCAGTGTTGTAAAATTGTCCAGACTTTTAGGGATAAGGAACGGCTTTGGCTAACTCTAATCGTTGATTAAGTGATTATATATGATATACAATATATACATGCTATATATGGAGGTGAAATGATGACAACACAGATGATTATACGATTGGACGAGGATGTAAAAAAGAGACTTAATAGACTTGCAAGGCTTGAAGGCAAATCTACGAGCCAGCTGGTGAGGGAACTCATAGAGGAACGCCTTGAGGAAAGGGATATTGGAGCATACATTGATGATCTCTGGGGCAGAATCGGCAGAAAACTTAAGACAAAGGGTGTAACAAAGGCTAAAATAAGGCAGGCAATCAAGGCATCCCGTCAAAAGCGGTAATGAGGGTTGTGATAGATACGAATATTTTTGTATCATCTTTTTTTGGAGGGAATCCAAGAAGGATTATAGACCTGTGGAAGGATGAACTTCTAACCCTCTGCATTTCTGATGAGATTCTTGACGAATACATAGATGTTTTAAATCGGATTGGGATGAAGAATGAAGTAGAGATGAAAGAGCTGTTATCTTTTTTCTCCAAAGGGTTCAATATCCTCTTTACCAGAAAGACTCCCGAGATTGACATAGTTCATAGCGATCCGGATGATAACAAATTTATTGAGTGTGCCGTTGCATTAAAGGCAGAGGTTATTATAACAGGAGACAGGGCACTTCTTTCCTTAAAAGAATACCAGGGCATCTGGATCTTAACCCCAAGGCAGTTTCTGGAAAGAATAGAGAAAGGGTAAATACATATCTAGAGCACCCACCGTTACAGTTTTTATCTCCCTACAAGATTTCGATAGCAAAGTTAACCTTATGTATTGATACAAATGCCAAAGAAATATATGCGGAAAAAAAGGCCAGGCAATGGTTATAATATATCGTTATGCAACAGAATAACTCACTTCTGGATATTGCCAGGGATGTTCTCAGGAGAGAGGCAGACTCTATAACTGCCCTTATTGACAGGCTTGACAGTAGGTTCGAGCGGGCTGTGGAATTGATCTACTCCTGTAGTGGAAGATTGGTTGTAACCGGCATGGGAAAGTCGGGAATAATCGGCAAGAAAATCGCAGCTACCCTCTCCTCTACAGGCACACCAGCTGTATTTCTTCATCCTGCAGAAGCAGGCCATGGTGACCTCGGAATGGTTACGTCAGAAGACATTGTTCTTGCCATCTCCAATAGCGGTGAGACCGAGGAAATTATAAGACTTATCCCTTACATAAAGCGTTTTGATGTAACCCTTATTTCCATGACCCGTCCCGGTTCCACCCTTGCCCAGACCTCTGATGTTGTACTGGATGTCTCTGTGAAGGAGGAGGCATGTCCTCTGGGAATTGTGCCTACGGCCTCCACCACAGCAGCCCTGGCAATGGGTGATGCCCTTGCTGTGGCGCTTCTTCAGAAGAGGGGGTTTCGTGAAGAGGATTTTACCCTTTTCCATCCAAATGGTTCCCTTGGCAAGAAACTACTCATAAAGGTCAGTGATCTCATGCATACGGGAGATGCCGTACCTATAGTCTATACGGATACAAACATGACGGATGCCACGCTGGAGATGTCATCAAAACGGCTCGGAATGACCGTTGTCTGTAATAACGATCAGAAGGTTGTAGGCGTTATAACCGACGGAGACCTAAGAAGAGGGCTTCAGCGCTGGGGAGCAGACTTCTTCAAGATGAGGGCAGGAGACGTAATGACGAAAAATCCCAAGACCATTACTCCCGATGCCCTTGCAGCAAAGGCTTTGTCCGTAATGGAGTCCTACTCGATTACCTCCCTTATTGTTCCAGATGAGGAGGGTCGTCCTGCCGGAGTCATTCATCTTCATGATATTCTGAAAAAAGGTATTGTTTAAACAAAAGTTTCTTCTCCCAGTTCATTGCTAAAAAGGGGCCAAGGATTCCAGGGTTCAAGTGTCTGTTATCACTCGAATCCTTCAATCTCTGGAAGGAGTGGTATGGTGGAGTCTGAACGGATTTGAATTTTGCATAAGATTTGCCGTGGATGGCAAATCGCAAAATTCCCTCGCAGGCGGACAGGGATGTTCGCCGAGAATGAGTTGAAGACTCCACCATACCACTCTTATTAATCTTATTATCGCTGGATTTGGGATTATCTTACACCTCTTTTGAGATGATCCAAATAAAAAAGGGGCGGGGTTGCTCCAGCAACCCCGCCCTTTGCAACAGCCTTGCGCTTTCTTACTCAAATACCAGGTGCTTGGATGTGGAGTAGATCTTGTCACCCTTCTTTCCGCTTATGTAGTAGTAGACATTGACCGTAACATCTGCACTGGTAACATCCTTGTCAAACTTAAACACTACGCGTTCTTTCTGAATCGTCTTTGGCTGCAGTGACAGATCGACAAGCTCCTTTATCTGCCATGCACCGTAACGCATATAACCGTCCAGGTCTACACCAATTGTGTAATAGGACTTTACATCCTTGTACTCTTTGCCTTTGTTGTCCTTAGCGGTCACTTCCAGGACCACTTTGCCGGACCATAGTCAGCCGTCGGGTATACGGTGGCCGGATCTGTTTTCCAGCTCCACCTGAACGATAGCCCGTGGTATCCATTTACCAACGGTATGTTTTACGCCTTTTATTTCGGCATTAAACCCGATGCCCTCCTTGACTATTTCCAGGTCATGTCCACCGGGGAATTTGTGACCCCTGTTAGCTTTCTTCATATGGCAGTCCTGACAGGTCTCTGCACCACCGCGAGAGATATAGTTGTTGTAGTAACTGCCACTAAGGGTATTACACATGATCTGCTCACCGTCAGGAGCAATATAACGACCGTGGCACTGTGCGCAGAACAGAGATTTGTTCATTGTATTAACAGGTATCGTCTTGTGAACAGGAGATATTACCATGTTAGGTGTGTAGATGGCATCCTTTTCAGGCTCTCCCAGAAGACCCTTGGAGATGCTTGTAGCCTTAATATTATGACAGGCCAGGCAGCCTACATTAAGCTTGGACAATTCCTTCAAAAGGGCCTTTTTCTCTTTTTCATCCTTTGTGTCCTTTGCCTTAATGATCATTTCGGCTATTTTGACAGCCAGCTCTTCGGAGGCATAATTTACAACAGGAGCGTGACAGTCAAGGCACTTCAGGACCTCAACCTTTGTCAGCTTTCTCTCCCATTCCTTTGGTACGCCAATGGCATAAAAGTTCCTCATACCCTTAAGGGAGGAGACCACAGCCTTGGAATGGTAGGACTGCTGCCACTCTTCGTACTGCTTTGGATGACACTGTTTGCACTTGGCATCATTGTACATTTCAACCAGCTCATCAATCGTCTTGGCTTCTTTTGCCCATAACACGGAAGGAATGGCTAATAGCAGAACGAGCGTAAATACAAGAAACTTTGTACTACGCATGTAGACCTCCTTACCTAAAAGTTTTGTAATTCGTTAACACAAATAAGTGCCAATGGTAACAAGTACCATTTGGCTTATCTCAAGAGGTACAGGAGATCAACGGGGAGGTTTTAGAATATCCTTTGGGTAGAAAAGGGAATATAGGAGGGAACCCTTAAAGAACAAGATAACTACCAGATGTAATGGAATCAAAAGTCCAACTAAGGGACCTATTGTTGTCCCTTCATTATTCGTCAATTGAAGTATTGTCAAGGGTGAACATGTGTCCAGGCATTCGATGCAGACACCCTCCATATCTATTTTTTCATGCGGAGCAAGCGGAATCAGAATTACAATAAAAACCAACAAGATTACAAGAAGAGCGCAATATTTCATACGTTAATTTATATCATGTTTTGAAGCAAATGTCAATACAAAAAGCAACACTGATAGATAAGACCGATAACACTCATTTATCTTTGCTATAACCTCGATTCCATAAATCCTTCTTCGGCAACAGTCTATGGTTACGCCAGGAGGTTTTGAGTATAATATTTAGAAGTCAAGAACATACAAGGGAGCAAAATAAGTGAATCACATCTATGCTGATTTGAAGAAGAAGGCTATAGAGATAGCTGCAGAGCTTGGTACGCCGAGGTTTTATCGCATCTTTGAAAAAGAGATTCAGCTATCAAAAGAGATCCTTTACAAAAACACCATGCTCAGGAAGTGTATAAGCCATTTCGATACAGAGCAGGAGGGGCTTGGTCACGGGTATGACCACTCCAGAGATGTGGCAATTGATGCAGGAGCCATTGTGGATATAGAGGCCCGAAAATTAGGACTTTCCGAGGAGGTACGGAAGGAGTTGATAACTGCTGCACATATTGCCGGATTGCTTCATGACATAAAGAGGGGGGTGGAGGAGCATGCCATAGCAGGAAGTCGGGAGGCAGAGACGATACTTGAGTGCTTCGGCCTTTCGGACAGATACAAAAGATATATAGTTACAGCCATACGAAACCACGAGGCATTTAAGGATGTTGTTGAGGCAGAGGATGCCCATGGAGCACTGATAAGTGACGCACTTTATGATGCTGACAAGTTCAGGTGGGGGCCTGACAACTTTACAAAGATGGTATGGGATATGCTTCAGTACAGTAATACACCGCCTGAAGAGTTTCTTGAAAACTACAAGAAAGGTCTCCAGTATATTGAAAAAATAAAGGAGACCTTCCGCTCAGACACGGGAAAGGAGTACGGGCCGGAAATTATCGATATCGGATTGCAGATTGGTCGGAAACTGTACGAAGAGCTAAAGGCCCATCTTTCAGCCTGACTTTTGAGGCTTTCTCTTTATTGTTGGGTTACCAAAAAGCACGCCCCGCAGCCATTTATGGGCAAACTTCAGAAGCTCCACCTCGTCTTCCTTTATCAGTTCCACGGTATCTTTGTCAACCTCATGAAGGTCAAGAAAGCGGCTTTCAAATACAAAGTTTCTGAAGCTGTCCACATCAAAGCTGCACATCAGATATAGTCTGACACTTCTTTCATCAGGCTCTAAGTTTGAGGCAAGCATCTTTTTGTTCAGCACAATGTCAAACCAGTCTTTGTTTACAAAGTCATAGACATTGATCTCCTGTGACAGTCGCCACTCCCTGATAGTCCACTCCTTGTCCTCCTCGTATCCCTTGCAGAAATGCTCCTTGATGGGAAAGTAAAAGTCTCCACCACCGACTTCCTGGCTCTTTAACAGTCCCAGCCCTATAGGATAGTATCTGCAGACAAGGGGCCTGTCCGAATATATGGTACATCCCTCCGGTGTTACAAAGGGGCATTTTCCATCCTCCTTCATTCTGAGCATGAAGAAGGGGAGTTTGGTCTTTTTAAGCTCCATAATCTGGGTATAAAGGCTAAGAAACTCTCCTGAGGTTATGCCGAGGCGATTCTTTATCCTTAAAACATCGTAAGGTGTGAGGAAGATATCAATCTTTCCGCAACACTGGGTAAAACAGTCAAGACCCTTATGACAGCGAAAGGAAAATTTGCTGTCCAGGTCCATCTTTATGGGCTCTACAGGACTGCCCGATAATTTCTTGATGGTTTCGTGCATGCTGACTCCTTTCAAAGACTGTTTATTACAAAATCATAACAGTTTACTATAACCCATCTTGCAGAAAAAATACCAATTAGGGTCTCTTAAGGATAGCGATACTACGAGAAGGCTAAACAGATAAGTCGGCACTCGGCAAGCAAGGGTACCCGAAAAGTCTTGAACTTTTTGGGGTAGAAGATAGCTCTAACCGTTGGTCGGAGGGCTTGACTTTTGTCGTGAAAACAGCACAACTATACTTATGCGTCTGTTACGAGGGTCTCTGGGGTTTTTCTTTATAAGGGGGTCTTTATCAGCATATCCGATGACCTTGATTATTCTCTGAGGTGCAATGCCAAGGGATTCAAGGTATCGTCTGGCTGTATTGGCCCTGTCTGCCGAAAGTTCCCAGTTGGAGTAGTTGCTTCGAGAAGAATAGGAATATGAGTCAGTGTGACCTTCGATATACAGTGGATTGGTAACCTCTTTGATATTCTCTGCAAGAACTCGAAGGATGTTTTTAGCCCTGTCTGTAAGTTCCGCACTGCCCAGCTGGAACATGGAGCTCCCGTCTCTGTCAAAGATCTCTATCTTTACCCCTTCACTTACAATACTGACCAGTATCTGGTCCTTAACATCCTCTAAAAGGGTTTCTATGGCGTTTTTTATCGCCTCCCTCAGGGCCTCAGGACTCAGGGACGGATTATTTCCGTAGTTAGGGGCAAATGCCTTATCCGGGCTTTCACCGGGTTCATTAAATATGGCGCTTGTCTTCTCCATAAAAGAGACGCCGCCTTTTTCAAAGAGACTGAAATACTTGAAATACAGGGCTACACGTGCGCGCTTTTCAGGAGAGACCATTGTTATCAACCAGAGAAGAAGAAAGAAGGCCATCATTGCCGTGACAAAGTCAGCATAAGCCACCTTCCAGCTACCTCCGTGATGGCCACCTTCTACCTTTTTGACCTTTTTTATTATTATGGGCCTGTTATCTTTCATTTCTTACGTATGGCCTCCTCCAGTTCATTAAAACTCGGTCGATCCGAAGAGGGGATGGCCCTTCTTCCGAACTCTACAGCCATCTGGGGCGCTGCTCCGCCGACAAAAGCGACCAGGGCAATACGAATTATATTAAAGGCAACGCCATCTTCATGGATCTTGGCCTCAAGGTTTGCTGCTATGGGACCAACAAAGCCGTAGCACATTAGAACTCCCATAAAGGTTCCCACAAGGGCTGCTCCTATGCTGTGGCCGAGCACCTCCGGAGGCTCGTTGATCTTTCCCATGGTGAGCACCACTCCGAGCACTGCCGCCACAATACCTAACCCCGGTAGGGCATCGGCAACCCTGGCTATGTTATGTGCAGGCGTCATGGCTTCATGGTGATGGGTCTCTGTATCAAGCTCCATCAGATTGTCAAGCTCATGAGGAGGCACATTTGTTGAGATAATCACTTTAAGATTGTCACAGAGATAGTTCAGTGCATGGTGATTTGCCATTACAGTCTTGTATTTTGTAAAAACAGGGCTTTTTTCCGGATTTTCTATATCTCCCTCTATTGAGATAAGACCCTCCTTCCTGATTTTTGAAAATATCTGGTACAACAGGGTGAGCAGCTCAAGATAACCTGCCTTTCCCATTCCTCCTGAAGATAATAATTTGCCGATACTTTTCAGGATAAGCTTTAATGCCTTTGGCGGAGCCGAAATTATCAGGGAGCCCAGGGCGGCTCCGAAGATGATAACCACCTCGGCTGGCTGGAACAGGACAGCAAGATTTCCGTGTTCCATAATATAGCCGCCGATAACGGCGCCTAAGACCACAAATATCCCGATGAGTACAAACATGACTCTAAGGTATTATCGTCGGCTTAGAAAAAAAACTTTAATTAATGGGTTAAAATAGGTATATGAGCCAAAGAATTATATGCATCGGAGGAGCCCATAGCGGGTGTGGGAAGACAACGGTTGCAGAGATTCTGCTGAGGAACCTGGAGGGTGACTGGGGTGCTATCAAATACACCAAAACAGCCTTTTATAGTTCCGTAACGGAGGTGACGGAGGAGAATGATCTTCCGGGCAAAGATACGGCCCGACTTCGTGCATCAGGTGCAAAACGGGTGATATGGGTCCAGTCTCCCGAGGATCAGGTTCAGGAGCCACTGCAAATTGCCCTTAATCTGCTGAGCGAATGTCAGGGGGTTGTTGTAGAGGGCAACTCGGCAATTGAGTTTTTGAACCCCGATATAGTAATATTTGTTTTTGGAGAGGATAAAGATAGAATAAAGCCCTCTGCAGAAAGGATTATCCCCCGTGCAGACATCGTGGTCAGTCAGGCTCCCTCAGCAGACGAGAGGATTAAGACTATTGTCCTGTCAGAAACGGATGCAGAGAAGACCCTTATGGAAGAGATAGAAAGGCTTATCAGCTCGGACAGCCAGGAGAGGCTAAGAGAGAGGGTCCTTAAAGAGGCCCGAAACGGGAGACTTCCATGTGCGAGAGCTAGGGCCATTGCAGAAGAGGAGGGTGTCTCCTACAAGGAGATCGGAATGATAGCAGACAGGCTGAAGGTAAAAATCAGTAATTGTGAGCTGGGGTGTTTTTGATGGTTGTTATCCTCTTTGAACTGGCACTTACCTTTTATTTTGCCTCCGCCATTGTCGGTGTGGTGGAGCTATTCAAGAGCAGTAAGGCAACCACCCGACTGATGCTTGCCCTTGCCATAACAGGCTTTGTTCTCCATACAGCCAATATTATCCTGAGATTCATATCCGGAGGCCACCTCCCTATTACAAACATGCATGAGGCATCGTCCTTCTTTTCCTGGTGCATAGTGCTACTCTTTCTATTTGTTGAATACAGGTATAAGGTGGGGCTCCTGGGCTCGTTTATAATGCCCTTTGTCTTTATCTTGATGCTCTCCTCCTCAATTTTGCCCAGGGAGATAAAGCCCCTTAGTCCGCTGCTTCAGAGCTACTGGTTTACTGTGCATACGATTCTGGCATTTCTTGGTGATGCAGCCTTTGCCATGGCAGCAGGCATCGGGCTGATGTATCTGATACAGGAGCACTTTGTCAAAAGCAAGCATCTTGGAAGTATGTTTCAGCGGTTGCCCAGCCTGCAGATGCTGGATGAGATAAACTACAGATTAATCAGTATAGGCTTTCCTCTCCTTACACTGGCTATAATTACGGGCTCTATATGGGCAGAGAGTGCCCTTGGTAGCTACTGGCGCTGGGACCCGAAAGAGGTCTGGTCCCTGATAACCTGGTTCATATATGTCTTTGTGCTGCACGCCCGTTTAAGGGCCGGATGGCGGGGAAAGAAAGCAGCCATACTCTCGATAGTGGGATTCTGTGCTGTACTATTTACCTTTTTCGGCGTCAATCTACTACTTAAGGGTTATCACAGTTTTCTCCAATGAACTTACTTGTTGTAGGACTGAATCACAAAACAGCACCTGTTGAGGTAAGGGAGAAAGTTGCCTTTGACGGTCCCAAACTTGAGGAGGGACTAAAGGGCCTTACAGCCCTTGCAGAGGTAGAAGGTGCAGTCATTCTTTCCACCTGTAACAGGGTGGAACTGTACATGCAGACCAGGGATACAGAGAAGGCCAGGGAGTCTGTTCTGGAGTTTCTCTCAAAATTTCATGAGATAGATTCCGATACCCTGAGGAAATCCCTCTATATTTATAGTAATGATGATGCTGTAAGGCATGTCTTCAGAGTGGCTGCAAGCCTTGATTCCATGGTTGTTGGAGAGCCGCAGATTCTGGGTCAGGTAAAAGATGCCTTCGAGTTTGCCCTCAATAAGAAAACTACCGGTGTTCTGCTTAACAAACTCTTCAAAAAAGCGATATCCGTTGCAAAGCGTGTGAGGACAGAAACCAGGATTGCTGAAAACGCCGTCTCCATAAGTTATGCTGCTGTTGAGCTGGCAAAGAAGATATTCTCGGACCTGAGTGAGAAGACCTTTATGCTCCTTGGTGCAGGTGAGATGGCAGAGCTTGCAGTCAGGCATCTTATAAACAACGGCGTAAAAGAGGTTGCCGTGGCTAACAGGACATATGAGAGAGGTCTGGAGCTGGCAAAGCAGTTCTGCGGAAGGGCGGTAAGATTCGAGGAGTTCAAAGAGGAACTGGTCAATACGGATATCATTATATGCTCTACCGGGGCACCAACCTATGTGCTGTATAAACATGAGATGCAGGAGATTATGAAAAGAAGAAAACACAAGCCCGTGTTTATCATAGATATCTCTGTGCCAAGAAATATAGATCCCGAGATTAACAACATAGACAATGTCTACTTATACGATGTGGATGACCTTCAGGATGTGGTGGATGCCAATATGCTGGAACGAAAGAAGGAGGCTGAAAAGGCTGAGGAGATAATAGTGGAAGAGGTGGAAAAGTTCAGAAAGTGGCAGGACTCTCTTGATGCGGTGCCCACGATTGTCGCCCTGAGGAACAAGGCCGAAGAGATAAAGAATGCAGAACTTCAAAGGCTGATGAACAGACTGGAAGGACTTGATGAGAGGCAGCGGCAGCTTATTGAGTACACTGTAAACGCGGTTGTAAACAAGCTTCTGCATCCGCCCACGGTGGCACTGAAGGAAGACAGGGAAGACAGGGATGTGCTTATTGCTACGGTGAAGATTCTTTATGGCCTTACAGATGGTGAGAATGAACAACAAGATGCTTGATAACACCCAAAATCAAGCGGTAAGAGTTACCCGAAATTGCCGAGTGAGTTACAGGAAAGGAGTTTGTAATGGCATCTAAAAAGAGGATAGTGATCGGTACAAGAGGCAGTAAACTTGCTCTATGGCAGGCTGAGTGGGTGAAGGCAGCTCTATTGAGGCTAAACCCCGGAATAGAGGTGGAGCTTAAAAAGATAAAGACTACAGGTGACAAGATCCTTGATGTTCCCCTCGCTAAAGTGGGTGGCAAGGGATTATTTGTGAAGGAGATAGAGGAGGCAATGCTGAGGGGAGAGATTGACCTGGCAGTACATAGCATGAAGGATGTTCCCACCTATCTGCCCGAAGGGCTTCATCTTGGTGCCATATGTGAGCGTGAAGACCCAAGGGATGCCTTCATATCCCGGAGAGATGGTTCAGAGTTCAGGATTCAAAACTTTGAGAGCCTGCCCGAAGGCGCAGTGGTTGGGACCAGCAGTCTCCGAAGGGCCTGTCAGTTACTTAATCGAAGACCTGACATTAAAATAGAACAGCTACGTGGTAATGTGGACACCCGGTTGAGAAAGCTTGATGAGGGGCAGTTTGATGCCATAGTGCTTGCATCTGCAGGAGTGAAGCGGCTTGGTCTTGCAGAAAGGATAACAGAGATGCTTTCAACTGAAATCATGCTTCCTGCAATCGGACAGGGAGCAATAGGCATAGAGTGCAGGGTGGATGATGAGTTTATCAATCAGGCCATTTCAGGCCTTAATCATGAAGAGACGGCGGTTTGTGTCCGTGCAGAAAGGGCATTCCTGAAGCGCCTGGAAGGTGGCTGTCAGGTACCCATTGCTGCCCATGCAAGGCTTGTGGACGGAGAGAAGGTGGTGATCGATGGCCTTGTGGGAAGCCTGGAAGGAGACCGTATAATAAGAGGTCAGAAAGAGGGCCAGATAGATGAGGCTGAAAGCCTTGGAGATTCACTTGCCAAAGAGCTACTTGAGAAAGGAGCAAAAGAGATCCTGGAAGAGGTTTATGGCTCCTCTTCACAAAACGAGTTTAACAGGAGGTCGGAATGAGTGAGAATCCATTAATTGCACTACAGAGGTATGGTCAGAGTTTCTGGTACGACAATATTAGCCGGTCGATTTTAGAGAATGGAGAGATGCAGAGACTGATAAACGAGGAAGGAATGAGGGGAGTTACCTCCAATCCGACGATTTTTTATAAATCCATCAAATCTGGCACAGAGTATGATGAACAGCTGCGAGAACTCTTTCAGTCAGGAAAAAACCTCTCGGCAAAGGAGATCTTCTATGAGCTTGCCATCCAGGATATCAGTGACGCCTGTGACCTCCTGATGGATGTATACAGGCAAAGCGAAGGAGAGGATGGGTATGTAAGCATTGAGGTTGATCCCCACCTTGCCTATGACACCGAGGGAACAATCCGCGAGGCAAAGGAACTCTTTAACAGGATTGGCAAACCCAATCTTATGATCAAGGTTCCTGCCACAAAGGAGGGCCTGCCTGCTGTAGAAGAGCTCATTTACCAGGGGCTTAACATCAATGTTACTCTGCTTTTTGCCGTGCAGAGGTATGAAGAGGTGATGGATGCCTACCTGCGAGGGCTTGAAAGGCGTGTAGAAGATGGCAAGGATTTAAAGAAGATTGCATCAGTGGCCAGCTTCTTTGTAAGCAGGGTGGATACTTTAACGGATAAGCTCCTTGAAGAGCAACTCAAAGATGCAGACAATGAAAAGGCAGAGAAGATTCGTTCCCTTATGGGAAAGACCGCAGTGGCCAATGCACAGATTGCTTATGATGCCTTTAAAAAGACCTTTTCTACAGACAGGTTTCTGCAGCTGAAACTCAAAGGAGCGAGGATTCAGAGATTGCTTTTCGGAAGTACCAGCACAAAGAATCCAGAATACAGTGATGTACTGTATGTAGAGGAGTTGATTGGTCCGGGAACGGTGAATACAATGCCAGAGGCAACATGGAAGGCATTCAAAGATCATGGCAAAGTGGCAAGGACCATAGATCGTGATATCGATGCTGCAAGGGCTGTGATTCGGGAGGTGGAATCCCTTGGTATCAGCCTCGACGAGGTGACAACGCAGTTGGAGGAGGAAGGTGTAAGGCTTTTTGCCGAGTCCTTTGACGCCCTTTTGGCTTTGATAGAAGACAAGAGGAAGTCTCTTGCATAAGTATAAGGATTGTGGAGAGGGGATTTAAGGGGGTGAGAGAAGGCAATGCATGCTAAGAGGTTTAAAGTATTCAAGGCTATATCTGCTCTGGCCTGCCTGGTTTTACTGGTTGCCTGTGCAACAACCCCTGATGAGGATTCCCTGAGGCAGGCTGAGGCTCATTACAAGATTGCCATCTCCAATATGCAGGAGGGGAAGTTACAATCAGCCTTTGTAGCGCTTCACAAGTCTATACGTTACAATCCCAAGTCCGCAAAGGCCCATTACCTCCTTGGTCTGATTTATCAGCAATTTGAGGAGTATAACAAGGCTGTGGCATCTCTGAAACGGGCTATAGCCCTGAACCCAGACTACTCAGAGGCATACAATAGCCTTGGCTTTGTTTACATACGTTTAAAAAAATGGAATGAAGCAATTGAAGCATTCAAAAATGCCCTTAAGAATCCCCTTTATAAGAGCCCACAGAAGGCTTTTTATAATCTCGGAACAGTCTATTACAGACTTCACAGATACGAGGATGCCGAGAAGGCATACAAGGCAGCAATACGGAGAGTTCCGCAATACCCGCTTCCTTATTACGGCCTGGCCTTATGTTATAATGCCATGGGCAGATATGGTGAGGCTGCCGAAGCCCTTGCCGAAGCAATCAAACTTGATCCCGCCCTTGAAGGTGATAGGGACAAAGCAGAGGAACAGTTCAGAAAGAGAATGCTAAAGACATCGCAGCCCGAGCAACTGCAGGACATGAAGGACCTGATAGAGATACTCCACTATTGAGAGACGATCTATTCTCAATATTTAAACCCGGGATAAAGTACAGGGAAAGGGGAAGCCATGTTAAAGGATTTTCTTGATACCGCTATAAAGGCAGCCCGCCAGGGTGCTGAGGTACTGCTTGAAAACCTGGGAAGCATCACCTCTGATGAGGTGCGAAGAAAACAGACGTCAGACTTTGTTACTCGTGTGGACACAGAGTCTGAAGAGGTAATCATTGAGACTATTAAAGAGAGCTTCCCTGATCATACCTTTCTTTCGGAGGAATCCTTAAAAGACACTATCCAGGAGGGTTATCGCTGGATAATAGATCCCCTTGATGGGACCACAAACTACATCCACGGCTATCCCATGTTTTCCATATCAATTGCACTGGAGTACAGGGGTGAGATTGTTGTGGGTGTTGTACTTGATCCCCTGAGGGATGAACTTTTTACAGCAATGAAAGGCAAAGGAGCCTTCCTTAACGGAGAGCAGATTCGGGTCTCGGACATCGCTTCTCCAGAGACAGCCCTGCTCACCACGGGGTTTCCCTTTCGCGCAAAAGAAATGATCGATGAGTATCTGAAGCTCTTCCGCAATCTCTTCCTCAAAAGTAGCGACCTACGAAGGGCTGGCTCTGCTGCCCTGGACCTGGCCTATCTTGCCTGTGGAAGATGCG
This sequence comes from Thermodesulfovibrio sp., assembly GCA_027050975.1. GTDB lineage: Bacteria > Nitrospirota > Thermodesulfovibrionia > Thermodesulfovibrionales > JdFR-85 > JALUAR01. The sequence continues at coordinate 5,480 of JALUAR010000072.1, read as the reverse complement.
ATGGATTCTTTGAGCTTGGCCTCAGCCCCTGGGATATTGCAGCAGGAAGCCTCCTGATCGAGGAGGCAGGAGGTGTGGTAACGGACTTTGGCGGTGGCAGGCAGTATCTGCAAACAGGTAATATTGTGGCTGCCACACCAATGCTCCATCCCCTGATACTGGAGGAGATAAAGCGGGTCTTCAGAGGGATAATCGATGCCTGAGCAGGAGGAGTGGCATGCTGGATGCTGAATCGACTTGTGTATATAACAAGTGTCAACCATAAAAGAAATACAGGCTAAGACCATCCTTACAAGGTCAAAGATTCCAGGTGCAGACTACTGCCTGAATCCATACGTGGGGTGTCTTCATGGCTGCAGGTACTGTTATGCCTCCTTTATGCAGAAATTTACAGACCACAGTGAGCCCTGGGGTGAGTTTGTTGATGTAAAGACCAATGCAGCAGAGCTGCTTGAAAAGGAATTAAAAAGGATAAACAAAGGTTCGGTAATTATAAGCTCTGTTACCGATCCATATCAGTCCATTGAGGCAGAGCACAGGCTAACCAGAAGATGTCTTGAGATCCTCAAGGACACGGGGCTTTCAGTATCCATACTTACAAAGTCACCCCTTGTGTTGAGAGATATTGACCTTTTCAGGGAGTTTAAGGATCTGGAGGTTGGCCTGACTATTAGCACAGACAGTGAAGATATAAGAAAGCTCTTTGAACCTGCTGCACCTCCGATAGAGCTGAGAATAAAGGCCCTCAAGCAGCTTCATAGCGAGGGCATACGGACTTATGCCTTTATTGCCCCCCTTCTTCCGATGAATCCGGAGCGCCTTGCCAGGAGGCTCTTTCCTCATGTTGACATGGTACTCATTGATAGAATGAACTATACATACAAAACCAGGATGATTTACAATGCTCCTTACCAGAAGGCCCGTCTTAAAGTCAGGGCTTCTGGTAAGAGATATAATAAATCGAATTTTCCTTGCATTGGCAAGCTCCGACCTTTAGTCGGGGTGCTTGACAAAAAACACGGACTTGAAAAATGGCTTGACAGGGGATTTACAGAGGAGATCATCCAAAGGCTCAGGCGTGTGCTTGAAGAGAAGGAGGTAGTGCTCTGTTAAAGAAAAGAGATCTTCAGAGGTAAAACGTACATCTATATACAAAATTTGATTTTCTTATCTTCTGCTTTCTTGACATCGGATCATTAATGGCCTACAATACATAAAAGAGATAATTTAACACCGAATGCAACCATAACTGTAATGGAGGGACGGTATGGATGTCAACGGTGGAGAGATAATCAGAAAAGTCAAAGAAAATATCCGTGTTAAAAAGGTCAGCATCGAGCCGCGTTCCATCCTGTTATTCATTATTGTTTTTTTAATGATGGTTTTGCTTTATACGTCCTTTTTTACCATCGATCCCGAAGAGGTGGGCATTGTTCTCAGATTTGGGAGATATGTCAGAACTGTTAACCCTGGGTTGAATTTTAAAATACCCTTCGGTATTGAGAAGGTTTATAAAGTCCCTGTAGAAAGACAGATGAAGCAGGAGTTCGGCTTCAGAACTGTAAGTACAGGAACTAAAAGAACGGAGTACTCAAAGAGGGACTATGTGGAAGAATCCCTCATGCTCACAGGTGATCTTAATGCTGCTGATGTTGAGTGGATCGTTCAGTTTCGCATAAGTGACCCATACAAGTTTCTTTTTAAAGTCAGAAACAACATAGATACCTTTCGTGATATGAATGAAGCTGTAATGAGACAGGTTGTCGGAGACAGAAGCGTTGATGAGGTACTTACCATTGGAAGAGTGGAGATAGAAGCAGAGGCTAAAAGGCTGCTTCAGGAACTCTCCAACCAGTATGAACTTGGTCTTAAAGTCGACCAGATAGTGCTCCAGGATGTAAATCCTCCGGATCCGGTCAAGCCGGCTTTTAATGAGGTTAACGAGGCACAACAGGAAAAGGAAAGAATGATAAACGAGGCCCAATCAGAGTACAACAAGGTAATTCCGAGAGCAAGAGGTGAGGCGCAAAAGATTATTGAAGAGGCAAAGGGTTATGCTATTGAAAGGATAAACAGGGCAAGAGGTGAGGCTGAAAGGTTCAATGCCCTTTTCAGAGAGTATATAAAGGCACCCGAGGTGACCCGGCAACGAATATATCTTGAAACAATGAACACGATACTCCCGAGAGTCGGCAGAAAGGTTATCACTGACAGAGGTGCCTTTGGTTTTCTACCCCTTATGGAACTCGAACAGACCGTAAAGGAGGAGGGGAGAAAATGAAGAAGATTAGAAACTTAATTCTTTTATTTTTCGTATTTTTATCACTCATGGTTCTATCCTCTGCTATTTATACAGTAGATGAGACACAGCAGGTAATAATAACTCAGTTTGGTAAGCCTGTTGGCGAGCCAGTGCTTGAACCCGGCATTCATTTCAAAACCCCTTTTATTCAAAAAGCAAACTATTTTGATAAAAGATTTCTTGAATGGGATGGCGACGCAAATCAGGTTCCGACCAAAGATAAACGCTTTATATGGGTTGACACATATGCCAGATGGCGAATCGTTGATCCACTGTTGTTTTTCCAGCGTGTAAAAGATGAGAGAGGGGCAAAGACCAGACTTGATGATATTCTTGACGGTGAGACAAGAAATGTGATCGCTAATCATAATCTTGTGGAGATAATCAGAACCACCAACAGACCACTCCAATACAGCGATATAACAAAGGCTGAAAAGATGACCGCTTCCAGTATCAAAATAGAACACGGACGTAACAAAATAACGGAACTGATAATCAAAGCAGCCTCTCCAAGGCTTAAGGAACTTGGCATTGAACTTCTTGATCTGAAGTTGAAAAGGATAAATTACGTCAGGGAGGTGCAGAAAAAGATCTTTGACCGTATGATAGCTGAAAGAAAGAGAATCGCGGAACGATTCAGATCCGAAGGCAGAGGCGAGGCAGCAAAAATCATTGGCAGAAAAGAGAGAGAGTTGAGAAAGATCCGCTCCGAAGCTTATAAAGAGGCTCAAAGGATTATGGGAAAAGCCGATGCAGAAGCAACTGCGATTTATGCTTCAGCCTATAACCAGAGTCCGGAGGCAAGAGAGTTTTACAGATTTATTAAAACAATGGAGACTTATAGGGGGACAATATCTGAAAAGGACTGGCTAATCCTTTCTACTGAAGGAGACTTTTTCAAATTCCTGCAGAGACAAAAGGGGGGATAATACCGAAAAAAATGCTTTGTGTTATGGAATTTGACCTTAAAGCAAAAACCGGTTTACCCGAAAGAAAAGTCAGGGTTAACCTGGAAGAAGGCTTTTTGCTTGAAGAGGAGGGGATGATTGTATGTAAGGCCTGTGGAAACAGGATTACAACAATTGAAAGTATCATCACCGTTGACGGCAGCCACAGGCATGTTTTTACAAATCCTGAAGGCTTAACCTTTGAGATCGGATGTTTCTCTTCTGCAGAGGGCTGTCTTGTCTCAGGAATTCCCACCTTGCAATACACATGGTTTGCAGGATTCAGCTGGAACTATGCCCACTGCTCGGCATGCCTTGTGCATCTTGGCTGGTTCTACCAGAAGATAGATAAGAGCTTTTTCGGCCTGATTCTTGACAGGATTGTTGAGTCAACCAAAACACATTAAACATATAATCCTGATTCAAGCGTTAAAAGTGTTGCCATCTATTTCCCAGATCCAGCGGTAACGAAAAACCGACAATCTCCGGAAGGAGTGGTATGGTGGAGTCTTCAACTCAACTGACACCCCAGAAAGTCTGGCGACTTTCTGGGGACCCCTTTTACAATGTCAGGCATCCTGCCTGACTCCGAGGGAATTTTGCGATTCACCATCCAGGTGAATCTAATGCAAAATTCAAAACCGTTCAGACTCCACCATACCACTCCTATGAATCTTATCGCTGGCCCTGGGTATTCCATACTGCGCACAAAAAGTTGCTGCTGGAGTTGGGGCTATAAGGTGTAGGTCTCTCCAAAATGTGGAATCAGAATCTCCTCTGCAATCCCTTTCCTTTCTATCTCCTTCCTGAAAGCCTTCTTGGGCCTTTCTTCACCGTGAACAAGAAAGATCTGTCTGAGTCCCATGCATCTACTTAGCCAGTCCTTCAGGATATCCCTGTCAGCATGGGATGAAAAGCCTCCGATGGTATGCACACTGGCGTTTACCTTGTAAGTCTCACCGAATATCTTCACCTTCTTCTTACCATCGACAATCTTTCTTCCAAGGGTTCCCTCTGCCTGATAGCCTACAAACACTATGGCTGACTCCTTACGCCAGATATTATGTTTCAGGTGGTGCTTTATTCTGCCGCCGGTGCACATTCCAGAGCCTGCAATTATTATGGCATGACTCTTCACAAAGTTTATCCTCTTTGACTCCTCAGGCTCTCTTGTGAATTCAAGGCCAGGAAACCTGAAGGGATCATCGTGATTTTCAATAATGCGCCTTGTCTCTTCATCAAAACACTCAGGGTGTCTACGCATAATCTCCGTTACAGTGATGCCCATGGGAGAGTCAAGAAAGACCCTGCAAGGAGGCAACTTCCCCTTATCATACAGACTTTTGAAGACATACAGGAGGTCCTGGGCACGCTCTATTGCAAAGGCAGGTATCAGGACATTACCACCGCGTCTGCAAACATCAACAATAACATCCCTTAATTCCTCAACAGATTCATCAAACCCGCGGTGATTCCTGTCTGAATAGGTGCTCTCTATTATCACTACATCTGCGCTGTCAGGAAAAGAAGGGTCTCTTATTATGGGCTTGTCTCTGTTACCAAGGTCACCTGAGAAGATTATTCTTTTTTCCTTCTTGATATCAATCTCAACGAATGCTGCACCAAGGATATGACCGGCATCCCTGAAGGTAATGGTTATAGCACTATTTAGCCGGACAGGTTTGTTATACTCAACGAGCCTCTGGAAATAACGGAGTGCATCAAGGGCATCAAGGGTAGTGTAAAGGGGAGGTCTTGGTTTTATGCCCTTACGCTGCCATATCTTCTTCCAGTGTTCATAATCCTCTTCATGAATGCGGGCAGAGTCAAGGAGGACCACCTTTGCAATGTCATAGGTGGCTGAAGTGCAGATAATGCTTCCCCTGAATCCGTTCTTGACCAGAAGAGGTATCCTTCCGCAGTGGTCAAGGTGGCCGTGTGTCAGGATCAGATAATCAATGGATGCAGGGTCAAAGGGAAAGGGCTCATAATTTTTCTCCTCCCACTGCCCCTCACCCTGGAAGAGCCCACAGTCAATAAGAATTCTGAGCCCACCCTCTTCAAGAAGATGGCATGAGCCTGTAACAGTATCCACACCACCATAAAAGGATAGTTCTACAGACATGATGTAATTATACCATAGGCCAGAAGTGTGGCCTCGCATAAATAGCCGCTAAATCCTTTAACACCAGAGGCTTTAAAGGAAGAAATTAAATCAAGGTTTTTTGAAG
>JALUAR010000071.1 GCA_027050975.1 Thermodesulfovibrio sp. | reverse complement strand
CAATATGTATAATGTATGAAAATATTTTTTCAGGAGGTGTTATGAAGGAGACAAAGATAAACCTATCTGAACGTGATATCCCAAAAAAATGGTACAACATCATGGCTGATATGCCGAATCTGCCAAAGCCACCCCTTCATCCCGGAACAAAAGAGCCCATTGGACCGGATGACCTTTCAGCCATATTCCCGATGAGCCTGATTGAACAGGAGGTTACCCAGGAGCGGTGGATTGATATTCCAGAAGAGGTTCTTAAAGTCTACTCACTCTGGAGGCCAACCCCCATGTACAGGGCTTACAGGTTGGAGGAGGCCCTTGGCACACCTGCAAAAATTTATTACAAATACGAAGGTGTAAGTCCGGCAGGCAGTCACAAGCCAAACACCTCTGTACCACAGGCTTATTACAATAAAGAGGCCGGGATAAGGAGGATATCCACCGAAACCGGTGCCGGACAGTGGGGCTCGGCCCTTGCCTTTGCCGGAAGCATCTTCGGTATTGATATAACAGTTTACATGGTTAAGGTCAGCTATAACCAGAAGCCCTATCGTCGAATCGCCATGGAGACCTGGGGCGGAACAGTCTATGCCAGCCCCTCTGACAGAACAGAGTCAGGAAGAAAGATCCTGGAGGCTGACCCTGACAATCCGGGCAGTCTCGGCATTGCCATATCCGAGGCTGTAGAGGATGCCGCAACGCATAATGATACAAACTACGCCCTTGGATCTGTTCTTAACCATGTCCTGCTTCATCAGACAGTAATCGGTCTTGAGGCCCAGAAGCAGTTGGAGCTTGTGGGAGACTATCCAGATGTGATAATAGGCTGCTGCGGTGGCGGAAGTAACCTTGGAGGTATCAGCTTCCCCTTCATCAGGGACAAGATTAATGGAAAAGAGTTACGGGTGATTGCTGTCGAGCCTGCATGATGCCCCACTCTTACAAAGGGAGAGTTCAGATACGACTTCGGGGACACAGCGGGTCTTACCCCCCTTCTGATGATGTACACCCTGGGACACGACTTTGTTCCCCCCGGCATTCATGCAGGTGGACTACGTTATCATGCAGATGCCCCTCTGGTCTGTCAGCTTTATCATGACGGTCTGATTGAGGCCAAGGCTTATCCGCAGACCACGGTGTTTGAAGCAGCCATCCAGTTCTCGCGTACCGAAGGAATCATCCCTGCACCTGAGAGCGCCCATGCCGTCAGGGCAGCAATTGATGAGGCCATTGCCTGCAAGGAAGAGGGCAAGGAAAAGACCATTCTCTTTAATCTCAGCGGTCATGGTTATCTTGATCTACAGGCATATGCAGACTATCTGGAAGGCAAGTTGGTTGATTATGAGTATCCTGAGGAAAAGATCAAGGAGGCCCTTTCAAGACTACCAGCGATTTAACATCTCAAATGATTTAATTATAAAAAGCCCTGACCTTTGGGTCAGGGCTTTTTATATATCCAAACTTAACCTTCTACTGTCTCGAAGAAAATTTAAGATACTCCTCCCAATAAAGAAGAAGCTCTCTCGTAGCAAAAAGGTCTCTAGCGCAGTAGCGGGCAATATCCCTGTATCTTCGCTCCTTAAAAAGTCTCTTCACATCCGCACCGGAGATTCCCTCCTCTTTGGGACTTTTAATCCCAAAAGCCCGGCACCACATATCAAGACTGAACCTTCTCCTTGTGGCACCATAAAAGGTTAACTGATCAAGCAGGTCAATGTGTGCGCCGTTGTATCTGTTTGGCATCAACTCTCTGGTTGGCTTTAATTTGTGGATGGCAGATCGAATCATGATAAAGGGACAATCAAACCCTCTTCCGTTGAAGGTCACAAACTGATCATAGCTTTTTATGGCATCCCAGAATTTTATCAGTATCTCTTTCTCAGAGCCTGTTTCATACCTGATACCATCCTCCTCAAAGGCTGGAACAAGCTCATCAGGCGCTTGAAAGTAAACAGCTCCGCGAAGAGAGTCAGGATTCAGGAGTCCGATAGCAACAATCTCACCTGTCAACGGATAAAGGCCCAGTTCGTTCTTTACCTTTTCCACATCCTCATCTGTTTCTGCGTATCTCAGGAAATAAGCCTGTTGAGTCTCATCCAGCGTCTCAAAATCAACCCCTACGGTCTCTATATCAAAGATTATTCTTGACATAGCCTTCTAACCGTTAACCACCACCTTTTCTTTGAAAACCCTCCAGCTTTTGAGAAGATCTATGGCTCTCTGAAGCTGAATGTCCTCCTTCTCGTCTATCTTTATTGGCACTATCTCCTTTTCTTCATGATCCTTCTTTTTGTCCACATCCGGAGCCTGCTCATTCTTGAGATGCCTCTGAAGGTCCTTCTCCCTTATTACAGGATGTCCTTTCCCATTTTTTGGCTTAATCTTAACCTCAATGTCTGGCACTATTCCGGTGTTCTGAATGGATGTACCCTTTGGGGTATAGTATTTAGCTGTGGTAAGCCGCAATCCGGAGCCATCGCTAAGAGGTATCACACTCTGCACCGAACCCTTTCCGAAGGTGGTAACACCAAGGATCACCGCCCTTTGCCAATCCTTCAGTGCTCCAGCAACAATCTCAGATGCAGAGGCACTTCCCTGGTTAACAAGCACCACCATGGGCCACTTGTAATAGGGTCTTTTGCCCCTTGTCCTGTACTCTGTCCTGTCACCGGATCTTCCCTTTATATATACAACAAGCTTTCCAGGTGGCAGGAACTGTTCTGCTACATCCACTGCACTCATAAGTAGCCCTCCGGGGTTATTCCTGAGGTCAAGTATCATAGAGTCAATCTTTTTCTCTTTAAGGGATTTCAAAGCCTTCTCCAACTCATCCGCCGTGTTCTGCTGGAACTGCCTTATCTTCACATAACCTATACCGTCATCAACAACCTTAAACTTGACACTCTTGAGTCTGATTATATCCCTTACAATCGTAAAGTCTTTTGGCTCTTTCCAGCCTTCTCTGAATATGGTAAGGGTAACCTTTGTGCCCTTTGGTCCGCGCATCTTGTTAACCGCCTCAAATAGGGTCATATCCTTTGTGGGCTCACCGTTTACCTTTATTATTTTGTCTCCTGCCTTCAGCCCCGCGCGCCAGGCAGGGGTATCCTCAATCGGTGCTATAATTGTCAAGACACCCTCTTTTATTGCTATCTGGATACCAAGCCCTCCGAACTCTCCCTTGGTATCAATCTTCATCTCTTTGTAAGCCTCGGGAGGCATAAACCCGGAGTGAGGGTCAAGGCTGCGCATCATGCCTTTGACAGCTCCGTAAATAAGATCCTTTGTCTTTACCTCTTCCACATAGTTTTTCTTAACAATATCAAGAACCTCTGTAAATAGCTTCAGGCTTTCGTAATCAGAAGAATCGGCATCAGCAAGATTCAATGGCATCTGGGTAAGGGCCACCACTGAAAGGGCAACCACTGCCAGTACAATCCAGCCAGCTACCAAAACCTTTATCTTTCTCATCTTTTTAAAACCTCCTTTAACTACGCCTTTTTTTCAACCAGTGAAGGGGATTCAGAGGCTTGCCCTTATATCGGACCTCGAAGTAAAGGGCAGGAGCACTGAGTGTGCCTGACTCTCCTACACGCCCTATTTCTTCCCCTCCTTTTATTATATCTCCTTTGGACAAAAAAATCTCGCTAAGGTTTGCATATACGGTATAATAACCCTCACCATGGGTGACTATAACCACTTTTCCGTAACCTCTGAACCAGTCGGCAAATACCACCTTACCGGGATATACAGCTTTAACTATAGCCCCCTCTTTTGCTCTAATATGAATTCCGTTTCTAAACACGGGAGTTTTGAACCGTGGGTCTTTGTAACTTCCATATGGCAAGGCCAGCGAGCCGTTTACCGGCCAAGGGAGTCTCCTTTTCATCTTCGAGAACCCCTTAAGGGCATACCTGGCCTTTTCCGACTCTTCTATTATCTTTCGAAGCCTTCTGGCTGAGGCCTTCAGTTCCGAAAGCATCCGCTTATAAAGATAGCGTTCTTTACGAACAGAGGCAAGCAGTTGCCTCTTTTTTGCCTTATTTGACCGAAGGTTCTTCTCTTTTTTAAGCAGAGTGTTTTTTTCGGCATTAAGCTTGGCAAGTAAAGCAGATAATCTCTGTTTCTTCTGTTTTATACCCTCGAGGTTCTCTGAGTAATCATTCAGTATGTTGTATTCGTATTCAGCCATTTTTTTCAGATACTGCAGATGTCTAATCAACTGAGGCAGATCCTCTGCGGTCAGCATAAGCAAAAGAGGCTCTTTAAAATCCTCCTCTGGTGATACTGTCACTGCAGAGGGAGCCAAAAGCCCCCTGGAAGAGGTACCGTACTTTTGAATTGCCTGAAGCTTTCTGGTAAGATACTGTCTCTGTATCTTGATTCTTCTGGATAGCTTTGCCATCTCACCCCTCAGAGCGGAAATCCTTTTACGTATTTTCCGAATTTTTCTCTTCTGTGCTTTTATCTCTTTCTTTATCTTTTCAAGCTCTTTGCTTACCTGCTCAATTTCGGCAAGAATGGACACCTCTTTCTCTTTTGCCTTCTTTATAGCCTTTTTCTTTTCCTTTATCTCCTTCTGAATTTTCTGGTATTTGCGTTTTACACTCTTTACATCCGAGTCTGCATATATCAGGAACGGAACTATTAAAAGAAGGGCAAGGATTAAGGAGGAAACGGCAGCTTTTCTGCAGCAACTCATCAGTACTTCAACCTTCCAAGTGCAATGGTTGAACCCGTCAGGCCAAGGACCAGACCTGCAACCGGAAGTATCACCATTAATTGAACAGGTATCTCTATAAGTTTAAGCACTGCCACAGGATTGGTCATCCCTTTCAGGAGACTTACCAGCAGATAGTTGCCTGCCAAGGCAGCTACACCGCCGACAATGCCAATTATTGTTCCTTCAATAATAAACGGAGCCCTTATAAAGCTCCTTGTGGCTCCAAGAAGCTTATAAACCTCTATCTCCTCTTTTCTTCGGAAAAAAAGTATCTTCACGGTACTGTAACAAACAAATACAACCGATACGGAAAAGAGCAGACTAACCCCGAGACTTACAAATTTGAAGCCGCTATATACGTCTTGAATGCTTTCAAGAATCTCATCTGCATATATAATCTCATCTATCTGATTAAAACCTTTCAGTTTTTTGATCAGGGCCTCCACCCTGTCTCTATCAAAATTTTCTCTCCTCACTTTAATAACAATGGATGGGAAAAGAGGGTTCTCATCAAGCCCTTCCAGTATATACGCCGCGTCCTTCAGGGATGTTTTAAGCTCTTTTAATGCATCCTCTTTTGAGATATAGTCTATTTCCTTCACAATTGACTCTCTTTTTAACCTTTTAATCAGCAAATCCACATCCTTTTTTGAAATCTTCTCGTTAAGAAAAAGGGTAATAGTGAATCGTTCGGGCATGTTCTGCGTTGCACGCTCTATATTATAGAGGGACAAAAGTACAGTACCGAGAATAAAAAGCCCTGTGGCTATGGAGACAATGGATAGAAGATTAATCCACTTATCATACCAAAGGCTCTTAAGGGCCAATTTCAGCGAATACATATCTTACCCCTTTTCGTCGGATACAAGGTTGCCATTGTCTAGTCTCAAAACCCTTAAACCCGTATTCCTGAAGAGATCCCTGTTGTGAGTTGCAAAAAGTATTGTTGTACCTTTTGCATTTATTTCTCTGAAAATCCTCATTATCCCGGCTGTATTATCAACATCCAGATTACCGGTTGGCTCGTCTGCAATAAGCACCGTAGGCTCTCCCACAATGGCGCGTGCTATGGTTATCCGCTGCTGCTCGCCACCGGAGAGTTCGCGAGGATAACTATCCGTTTTATGACGGAGATTAACCATTTTCAGGACCTCATGAACACGGTCCTTTATCTCCGCCTCCTTTATCCCCCTGATTCTGAGGGCAATTGCTATATTGTCATAAACGGTCTTGTTGTATAGCAGCTTGAAATCCTGGAAGACAATGCCAATATTTCTTCTGAGATAGGGAATGGCTTTTTCTTTAAGGGTTTCGGTATCCCAACCCGCAATATTTATACTACCCTCGTCAGGCCTCTCTGCAAGGTAGACCAGTTTCAAAAGAGTGCTTTTCCCTGCACCGCTTGGCCCAGTAATAAAGACAAACTCTCCCTTTTCAATGGAAAAAGTAACATTTCTGAGGGCGGTAATATTGTCGTATATCTTTGTTACCTGATTAAATCCTATCATGGCACGAGTCAGTAATATTTTGATATTATATATTATTGGTCGCTCTTTTTCAATTCTTCTGTATCATGGTAATATTCACCAACCAAGCTTTCGGCCTTTCAAGGAGGTATACAATGAGTAAAGGAGGGCTTTCACATCTGGATGCGCAGGTACAAAAAAAGATCAATAATTTTGTCGAGGACATTAAGAAGATAGGGCATAATAATCTTATATCAATTATTCTGTATGGAGATGTAACCACAGAAAACTTTAATCCTTATATCTCTCACATTAACACCCTTATTACATTGAAGAAGATAGATACATCCTTTCTTACAGAGTATGCAAAACTTAGAAAGCGTTATTCTCTAATGGCGTCTCCTTTAATTTTTACACCTCAACTAATCCAGACCTCATATGATGTATTTCCAATAGAGTTCCTCTCGATCAAAGACTCCTATATAGTGCTTTACGGCGATGATGTTCTCAGGGATATGGATATCAACTTCGAGGATCTCCGAACAGAGATTGAACAACAAGTAAAAAGACAACTCTTACGATCTCTGAATGAGTTCATTTACTCTCTTGACAGAAAAGCAGATTTAGAGCACCTCCTCACAACCTCCCTGATTTCCTTTGTGCCTCTCTTTAAAAACATACTCAGACTTATCAGAAGGGAGCATCCAGTCGAGGGAGCTTTATTTAAGGAGTTCTGTAAAGAGATGGAACTTGATGAACGGCCTTTTTTTGAGATTTGGGAGATAAAGATTGGAAGAAAAAGGCACACAAAGAAAGAACTGATCAACCTTTTCGGAGACTTTATCAAAGAGATAGAAAAGTTTATTCTCAAATTAGAAGATCTAAAGATAAATCCTATATGACCGTAAATAACTATCTATATCCACCAAACAGAGCAATGCACCTGAGAATCGGTAGCCATTCACAAATCTAACCCCAGCCTGCCTTCTGAGATCAGATTAAAAGTGCTACCGTCTTTCAGTATAAGTTTTACAGTGGGATTAAAGAAGACGAAATCCTGATGAAAAGGGGTATTTACTTTACCGCCAAAGGAGCTATTGTCACCAAGTGCGATATGGATTGTGCCGAGTATCTTCTCCGACTCGAGTATGTTGTCAGGTCTGTAAGCCCTGTCATTCGTACCGATACCAAGCTCGGCAATATTTGCATTGTCTGCCCGTTCGGCAATCTTGTCTTTTAACTGGGAGGCAAATTCCTCCTCTCCCTCAATATCCACTACCATGCCGTTTTTTATTATAAGAGTAACAGGGGATTTCAGCCTTCTTGTTGGAGCCCACTCTAACACTAACACCCCCTCTGCCGACCCTTCCACCGGAGCAAAAAAAACCTCGCCAGCGGGAAGATTCCCAAAGGAGCCTTTTCGTCTGAGATTACCTGTATCAGCCATTACAGGCCTCCTGCCTCTGGACAGGGTCAGTCTTGTGCCATTAGGAGATTCAATCTCCACATCCACTGCTTTCAGAAGGATCTTTCTGATAGCCTTTGTTCTCTTCTCCAGAGCCTTCCAGTCCACTGCCATGGCACCTTCAAGCATATCGAAATCAAAAAGAGGCATGCTTGCATACCTGCATCCGCATATCCTGGTAAGAAGGTCTCTGAACCTGGTATGGCTCGTTGAGTAGTGAGAAAGGGCCACAACAGCATCTACTGCATGTCTTTGATATCTGCGAATGATCTTCTCTACATTCAGAAGTTGATCTTCCGAGATCTTCTTCTGAAGAATCCTTCTAAGAAGCCCTCTGTTTTTTAACTCTGTTACGGCCTTCTCCCCAAAGGCCTTACGCCAAAGTCCTTCTGGAGGCTCGACACCATGACTGCCTCTGGAAGGATATGTGTACGATAGAATCTCCCTGGCAAAGGCCCGTCCTGTTTCGACCGTTAACATTGTAATATGCTTGAGACTTTGCCATCTCTGCAGGTCTTCCTCGAAAAGATTATCCTTCTTGGTTGGTCTGTCAGTAAAAACAAGAACCCTTTCGGTCTTCTTCACGCCAAGGTTTGTACGAAAAATCTCTCTCAACACTCTGGTAAGCATCTCTTTACTCTCCTACATTGTTTCTGCACTCTTTACAAATGCCGTAAAGATACATCCTGTGACCTGTAAGGACAAAACCATGACGCTTTGCAAGACGTTCCTGAAGCCTCTCTATCTCTTCGTCAACCACCTCAACCTCTTTGTTACATCTTGTACATATCAGATGGTCATGATGCTCCCTGCCGTAGAGATGTTCGTATCTAAGCACACCGTCACCGAAGTCAACCTCCCGCGCTATTCCTGACTCTGAAAGCAGCTTCAACATTCTGTACACAGTAGCCTGCCCTACGGATGGGTCTTTTCTCTTAACCATATCATAAAGCTGTTCAGCAGTCAAATGACCTTTCTTCCGCAGAAAGATATCCAGGATAAGAGACCTTTGCGGTGTCATCCTGAGATTCTTACTTGCTATAAACTCGTTAAATACAGCCTTTGCCTTTTCCATCTTATCCTCTTAAAATGATAATCATTTTCATAAACTTAGTATAGCTTAAAGAGGTGACTCTGTCAAGACAGGGACGATATTCCTTAATCGCCATCATAAAGATAACACTTTACCGTAATTGATACACCTGTAACGACAAACCAACAATCGAGCGGAAGAAGTTGGCAGTCTGAATCTCATGGGTTAAACATGAAGCTGGAATCGAACAAGAAAGACTACATCCTCTCAGGTGCGGAAACTCCCAGAATTGATAATCCCTCATCAAGCACCTCCTTTACAGCACTGCAGAGGGCAAGTCGTGCCGAGGTAATGACCGGGTCCGTTCCGAGCACCCTATGGGAATTATAGTATGAATGAAACAGCGAGGCCAGTTCCTGAAGATAAAAGGTTATTCTGTGCGGCTCTCTTGCTCTCACCGCACCCTCGAACATTAGGGGATAAAAGGCAAGTTTTTTCATAATTCCTATCTCCTCTGTCTTATCCAGCAGATTCAGGTGAGTCGCATCTTTGAGATTGCTTATACCTTGCTCTCTGGATTTCCTGAATATACTGTTTATTCTTGCATACGCATATTGAATATAGTAAACCGGATTCTCCGATGATTCCCTCTTTGCAATCTCTATATCAAAGTCAAGATGGCTGTCCGGTCTCCTCGTGAGGAAGATAAACTTTGTCGTATCGGCTCCTACCTCCTCCATAACCTCTCTTAAAGTCACGAACTCCCCCTTCCTCTTTGACATCTGAATAGGCTTGCCTCCTCTTAGTAGATTAACCATCTGAACCAAAAGCACACTAAGCTTCTCGTCGCTCTGTCCCAGAGCCCTTATTACTGCCTTAATCCTGGGAATGTATCCGTGATGGTCTGCACCCCAGATATTTATCAACTCGTCAAAGCCCCTCTGAACCTTAAACCAGTGATAGCCGATATCAGAGGCAAAGTATGTATATGATCCATCGCTCTTTATAACGACCCTGTCCTTATCATCGCCGAAGGCTGTTGCTCTGAACCACATAGCACCGTCCTTCTCATAAAGCATTTCTCTTTCTTTCAACTCCTTTAAACACCTCTCGACTATCCCTTCATCATACAGGGCCTTTTCACTCTGCCATCTGTCAAAGAAGACTCCGAAATCCTCTAAATCCCTTTTTATCTCCTCTAACATCCTTCTGACACCGAAACGTACAAATACCTCTGCTGCCTCGTCAAAACCCCTGTCAGCGTAAATTTCGCCATCTCTGTCAAGAATCTCCTGTGCAAGATCCTTGATGTAATCCCCCTGATACCCATCCTCTGGAAAGGCGTACTCTTTCCTCAACATTTCCATATATCGTGCAAAAATACTCTCTCCAAGCAAAAGTACCTGCCTGCCAGCATCATTGATGTAAAACTCCTTCTCAACCTCAAAACCCGCCCGCTGAAGGAGATTACTAAGTGAAGCACCTACTGCCGCGCCTCTACCGTGTCCCAGATGTAAAGGGCCTGTTGGATTTGCACTAACAAACTCTATCTGGATCTTTCTACCTTTCCCTATATCTTTATGTAAATACTCTGAAGGTGCCTTGATAAGAGCCTCTATCTGGTCGATCAGGAAATCCCTTTTGAAGGTAAAATTAATAAATCCGGGACCGGCTATCTCTACTTTGTCAAAGCAGTCCAACTCCGAAAGTTTCTTTACAATATCCGAGGCTATCTCCCTTGGATGCCTTTTCAGCTGGCGTGCAAGAGTCATGGCCACAGGAGTGGAAAGGTCACCATGCTCCGCCACACGTGGCACCTCAAGCTCAAGAAAGGGGATCTCGATTCCTATTGATTTTATGCTTTCCTCAATGGCATTTCTTATATCAATCATTTCCGATTCTCCTTTCCTTTGCCCTCTTTTTTCTCTTCAGTTTCTGCTTTCGAATCTTCTGCCTTCTTAATTCTGAAGGAGAAGCCTTTCCCAGAAGACGCTCTTCTATCTTTTCCACCAGTTGCCTTCTGGCAAGAAATCTGTTCAAAGACTGTGATCGACTTCTCTGACACTTAACCTCTATGCCTGTGGGTATATGCTTCAGGTACACACATGTTGCTGTCTTGTTAACCTTCTGTCCCCCTGGACCGGAAGAGCGTACAAACTTCTCTTCAATCTCATCTTCTTTGATTCCTAACTCGAGCATTCTTTTTTTAAGGGCTTCTATCTTCTCAGGTCTTACTACAGGCATGTCCCTTACCGTACGGAATGAATTTTGAAGTTATATTTTAACAGAAATGCCGTTAAAAACACTTAATTCCAAAATCCAGCTGTATGATATCGAACAATTGCCGGACACTAATCACTCTTCACTCTATCAAAATTTCTCCGTACTAAGCAGATCAAGATATATAATTACCCCCTCTACCTTCCTGGAATGATATATCTCCGAAAGGATTCTCATGTAGTTAAGGATCTGCCCTCTATACTTCTGTCTCTCCTGCTCCGAGCCTTTGCCTGTCTTGAAGTCCACCACTATAATCCTATCAGGGTCTACAATTATACGGTCCATCCTGAAAAGATTGCCACGGGAGTCAACAAATTCCTTTTCAATAAGAACGGTCCGGCCGGGCTTACGTGTAAAGTATGGTTTTATATCCTCATGGAAGATGATTCTCTTTATCAGTTCCTCCGGGCTCTCTAAAAGAGGGGGTGGGCCTGTCTGTTCTGTCAGTCTCTTAACAAGTAATGGAATGTTCAGATCCGGATCATCAATCCATTTTATCTCTGCCAGCACCCTGTGGAAAAAGTCACCCCGCTTCTTCTCAAGATAGGAGAGTCTCTCCCTCTTCTCCGTTAGTATCGCCTCCATATCAGTTCTGAAATGGACGGGAGAGAGTTTTACCTCTTCTGTCCGAGCTTTTGTTTTCACTTCCCTGTCGCAAGATGGCCGCTGTCTCTTATCATCCTGAGGCATTATATCGAAGGGATATCTGTCCTTTTCCCTTTTTACCGCAAGGATGTACATCTCCATCTCAGCACGTGTCAACCCAACATAGAGCGTATTCAGATGATTTATCTGATTCCTCACAATCTCCCTTTCGTACAAAGTCTCAAGATGTTGATTCAGGACGGTTAGGGAACGGTTAATCCTATGCAATACTACGGCAGAACCGTCTCTATCCACTATGTAGGGGAATCCCCTGTTAATCCTTTCACCATAAAGGAGAAGAATCACCACCGGAAAGCCAAGCCCCTTTGATTTGTGGATCGTCATTACATTAACTGCATCCGTATCCCTCGGAATATCCAGTGTCCAGGCTGTTTCATCTGCATCCGATTCAAAGGCCCTCAGGAAGTCTTTCAGACTATTGTTCCCCTTACCCTCAAAATCAAGTGTCGCCTCAAGGAGCTTTGCCAATGTTGCCTCTTCGTCAGGGAATCTGCCAAAGAGGTCAAAATCTGCACAGATAGCAGACAGCAGATCATAAAGCGGCAGGTATCCCGTCCAGTTAAAAAGTCTTTGCAGATGCTCCTCCCAGAAGGTTGGAAAGTGCTCTCTAAAGCTTATATAAAGGGGCTGAACATCTCTGTCTTCAATGGCTAATCTGCGATGATTCAATATAAATCTATGAATATCATTTACTGAAACACCATGCCTGCCAAGGGGCTCTCTGCAGATACTGCTAAGCAAAAAGGTACTAAAGGAAAGGTCATCTAACGGTGAATCAAGAAACTTTAGAAGGGAGATTATATCGGATGTTATCCTGCGGCGTCTAATATCCAGACTACTGTAAGAGATAAAGGGGATAGCCTTTTCATTGAGCCAACCAGTGGTCTGCACCACTTTGTAATTATCGGATGTAAGTACCGCTATATCACTGTACCGGTAACCTCTCTGATGTAACTCCTCTATCAAGCTTTGCAAAACATCCTTTTCCCTTGGATGGTCGTCATCTCTTTCAATCTCAATCACCTCCACATACCCCTTGCCTCTGGCCTCTTCAGGAACATCCTGACGGTATGAGGATAGACCACTAAGGGCTGCTCCTTTGGCATATTCCGAGTTTGGCACAATGTCATTGAATATTCTCTCACTGAATCTTAGTATTGTCTCCTGGCTTCTGTAATTTATAAAGAGTTCCCTGATTTCATGCTCAGCAGACGTAAAAGGCGATGTCTCTTCCAGGGATTTCATTATTCTGTAGTCAGCATCTCTGAACCCGTATATTGACTGCTTCGTATCTCCCACGACAAAGAGACTTCCACCCTGAGAGAGTGCGTTTTCAATAAGAGGATAAAGGTTTATCCATTGAATGGGTGACGTATCCTGAAACTCATCAATTAGATAGTGATATATGGTCTCACCCAGCCTGAAATATATGTCAGGAATAATCTGCCGGCTAAGGTACCCATTGAGAAGAAAGTTCACATCATCTATAAGAATCTTACCGTGTTGCCTTTTCACCCCATCCATTATTGACTGAAAGTGATCATAAAACCATAAATATGGGGTATAATATGTAACAGAATACAGTCTTGCAAATTCACTTACTATCTCCCTGATCCGCTGCCAGGTGGCTTCAACCTCCTGCAGAGCTCTTTCCAACTTTTCATCAAGACGGCTTTTTTTGGGCTTTCTGACAGGCATACTTCTGAAAGAACATTTAAGCAAAAACTGCGTATCCCCTGTTTCTATGTAGTTGAGAAGATATTTAAATGAGGAGTTTTTGTTAATCTCAAAGCCTGTATTCTCTATAAGGGACCTTAGGTGCTGAAACTCCTTTCCGATTCGCTTCTGTAGTCGTTCGACAGACTCTTTAGGGTCAATAATCTCTATTTTTTTACCAAGAGAGGCTATCTTTGAATAAATCCCCTTTATCTCGCCAAGAATACGTGCAGTTGGGTCCCACAAATAAGCCCTATCCTCTCCGGAGTTTTCCAGAATCTTATCCACAATCTCTTCAAAAACAGAGGTGAAGACATCATCCTGACCTACCCCTCTCAGACACATCTGCATTGTGTATTCAAATATATCCGAGCCATCAAACAGGATGTCGAACTCTGGATCCATTCCGAAATCAATGGCAGATGCCTTAAAGATCGAGGTCATAAAGCTATCTATTGTTTTTATCTGGAAGTCTGAGTAGTTGTCCAATATCTCCTCTACAAGAGTCAAAGCCTTCTTACTGAGGTCTGCCTGCTGCACAGCCACTATATTCGCCATTTCTTCGGTACGTTCACGGTCTCCTAAGCTTAGGGCCTTCAGCCACTGGAGCACCCTTTCCTTCATCTCCTTGGCAGCATTATTGGAAAAGGTGATGGCAAGAATATTCCTTAGATTATTATGAGAGATACGTTCTGAAAGCAGAAACTGGACAAACCTCTTAGTCAGGGCATGGGTCTTTCCCGAACCAGCCGATGCCTTCAAAACCGTACAATGGGGGAAAGACAACTCCGCATCCCTTTTCAAAACCTCTTTTTGCGGTGGGCTCATAGATTATTTAATTTACCATAAAATGGTTAACATTCAGAAGAGCCTTTGGATAGAGATGAGAGCAGGTTAACTCTCCGCCCCCTCAAAATCGAGGAATATTAAAATCCTCCGGAAATGTTAACCCCTCCCATCCCTCCGAAAGTATGAGACTGGGTCTCACATATCTGAATAAGAGGAAATTTCAATGATTCTATACAATATAATTATAAAAATTTAATGAATGATAAAAAAATCGGTAAAAGTCTGTTTTTTCTGTAGGAATTTGGCTTACAGCCTTGTAGGAATATTCCTACAAGGCTGTAGATCTTTTTCTTTGATACGATAGATCACCGTCATTTGAGATGGGGGATAGTTGATACAAAAACAGGGCCTGTCTGATATTTTAATCCAGTGATAGGGAGGCAAGAATATCCGTAACCGCATCAGACTTATTCAGTGTATAGAAATGTAAAAACCTCACACCGTTTTCTATCAAATCTTCGCACTGCTTTACAGCAATTTCGACACCCAACTTCACCATATCCTCAGGTTTTCCCGAAATCCTTGCAAATTTATCTTCTATTTCAACCGGAATCGTTGCTTTACAGAATGATGCAAATTTCCTTATCTTTTCAAAGTCGGTTATAGGCATTATACCTGGCAGGATCGGAATGTTTATTCCTCTTTTCTGTGCCCGTTCAACAAAATCATAAAAGAATCTATTGTCAAAAAACATCTGGGTTATGGCGAAATCTGCACCTGCATCCACTTTCATTTTGGTATATTCCAGATCTGCCTCAAGAGACGGAGATTCCTGATGGCCTTCTGGATACACAGCAACGGCAATACAGAAATAATTAAAGGTTTTAATAAATTTCACCAGGTCTTCAGCGTATCGGAACTCCCCTTTTGAAATATCAAAATCCTCCATACCCTGTGGTTTATCTCCTCTGAGGGCAAGGATATTGTCCACTCCATTGTTCATGTACTCTGTAAGGATGTTGCTTATTGAGTCCCTGGTTGCCCCAATACAGGTAAGATGGGACATAATGGGAATGTCTGATCTCTCCTTTATCTGAAAGATTGTCTCTTTTGTCCGCTCCCTGGTTGTTCCTCCGGCACCATAGGTAACAGAGACATATATCGGAGAGTATTGCTCCAGTTGGTTCAGAACCCGGAGAAGAGATTCTCTTCCCTCGGCTGTTTTGGGTGGAAAGAACTCAAAGGATACGCCGCTGCTTCTGGTTTTAAGTATCTCATCTATTCTCATTCTTCACCTCCGTTACGATTATATCTCCACCGATTTGAACGGGTCTTTGCAGTGAATCTACAACAGGGCAATGAGAAATCACTCTCGATGCGAGCTCTTTCACCCTTTCGGGATCATCAGGAGATTCAATGCGAAGGATATACCTTATCTGTCTGAAACCTGCCGGCACATTGTCATCAACCATAAAAAGTCCCCTTAAATCAAGCTCTCCTTCGACTTCAGCAATTATAGAATCTATTTTGATCCCTTCATGCATAGCAAACTCATAAAATGCACTCTCTATACAGGCAGCAAGCGCTGCCAGAAGAAGCTCTATAGGATTGGGTGCCTTGTTTGTCCCTCCAGCTGCCTCGGCATAATCCGCCTTTACTACATGCTCTCTTACTGCTGTCTCAGTATAAAGCCCGTATATGTGTCTGGACGAAACCTTTGGTTTGTATATAGCAGCCTCAGGCTTGCGTTTAAACAGTTTAATCCTTCTTGAAACAATCTCGCCGATTCTCTTGTCATCTGCTCTGTCCATATCTCTGACCTCCTCAGATTATTCAGGCTTATTAGTTATTAGCAAAAACCGTACCAACAATTCCTTGACTTTGTTTCCATATTAAAGATAATTTAAGATATGGAAAGCAAAGAAATCCTCGCAATGCTGGAAAGACAAAATAAGAAACTCTCTATTCTGTATGAGATTTCCCTGACTGTCAGCAAATCCCTTCATCTAAATACAATCCTGAATGAAGTATTACAGAAAATCATAGATTTCATGGAAGTTGATGCAGGCGTCATATATGTCATAAACGAGGACACCATGGAGATGGTGCCTGTCTCTTTCAAAAACCTTTCCGAAACAGTAGTCAGAGATTTAACCGAAAACAAGGTAAAGGTTGGCGAGTGTATGTGTGGAAATATTGCTCAGTTTGATTGTGAGGTAATAATCAATGAGAAGGCTTCCCAGGACAAAAGATTTACACGAGAGTCTCTACGGGCAGAGGGTATGGAGTTTTATGCCGGAGTCCCTCTGAAGGCGAAAGGCAAGGTGGTGGGTGTGCTATGTGTAATAACTCACAAGCCTTACACGCCTGAGCCCGAAATGCTAGATATACTGCGTGCTGCCACTGTTCCCATAGGCCTTGCCATTGAAAATGCCCTACTCTTTGAAGGACTACTCAAGGAGGTGGATGACAAACAAAAATATCTGGACTTCAGCGGCATACTTTCAAACAGCCCAAAGATGCAGCAAATCATGAACCTCGTTAGAAAGGTTCTTAATCTCCCAACTAGCATACTGATTCACGGTGAAAGTGGCACAGGAAAGGAGTTAATTGCAAGGGCCATTCATTTTAACAGTATCCGTAAAGACAAACCCTTCATTCCGATTAATTGTGCCGCTCTTCCCGAGTCACTCCTTGAATCGGAACTTTTCGGTTATTTAAAAGGTGCCTTCACCGGAGCAAATACTGATAAAAAAGGCCTCCTGGAGGTAGCCGACGGTGGTACGTTATTCCTTGATGAAGTAAACTCTATGAGTCCCAACCTTCAGGTCAAACTCCTGAGATTCCTCCAGGACAGAACTTTCTATAAGGTTGGTGGCACATCTGCACAAGCAGTGGATGTGAGAATCATAGCAGCCACCAACCAGGACCCCGAAGAGGGTATAAAGAAGAATACCTTTAGAGAGGACCTCTATTACAGACTTAATGTTGTAAGAATTGATATCCCACCTTTAAGGGAAAGGAAAGAGGATATCCCTTTGCTCGTCAGATACTTTATAAATAAATACAACAGAATGATGGACAAAAACATACGGGGAATATCGGATGAAGCCCTATCACTAATGATAAAGTATCACTGGCCTGGTAACGTCCGAGAATTAGAAAACACAATTCAAAGGGCAATAATTATTACAGAGGAACAGGAGATCACCCCTGAAGACCTGCCAGAACATATTTCCCTTACCAGCCAGGCCTCTCCGGATCTTACTCTGGAGAGTATCGAGCGTGAACATATCATCAGAGTCCTGAAACTTACAGCCGGAAATAGAAAGAAGGCTGCAGAAATTCTGGGAATTAACCCTTCAACTCTCTGGAGGAAGTTGAGAAGATACCGGCTCCTTCACTAATTGCATAATGCAATAAAACAAACTATTGGTCTTGCAAATTGCAAGCCTTATTCATTCATTTTTTCTTCGATAGTAAATAATTTCCTTTAAAAATCACCATTCCTACCTGATGGCACATGACTTGCTTAAAACTAAAATCAAAAATCAAGAAGGAGGTATCGAGGCATGGCAACAATTAACGGATTAGAGACAGAAAAGCTGTTACAGGTAGTTGAGCAGGTAAAACAAAACTGGGAAGCAGGCCGAACAGTATGGAAGGCTTCCACAAACTGGTTGGACGGGTTCAGGGTTGAAGCATCATCACGAGATTTTACAATAAAATTTGATGAACCCGAGATGCTCTGCGGAACAAACACAGCTGCCAATCCGGTAGAGGTGGTCCTTCAGGCATATGGTGCATGTCTGACAATCGGTTATGTTATGAATGCAGCAGTAAGAGGCATTAAAATCGAGAGCATTCAGGTAGAGCTTGAAGGTGAAATCGATCTGCCGGGTTTTCTGGGGCTTGAACCACCTGAAAATCTGGGAATGGACAGGCTTCCAGGATTCAAAACTATCACTGCAACAATTAAGGTCAAAGGAGATGCGTCTGCAGAGCAGCTGAAAGAACTCCACGAACATGTCGTAAGCACCTCACCTGTTGGGATAACACTGTCCAGACCTGTTGACATAAAAACCTCTGTGGAGGTGCTTTAGATGGAGGGCTTTACAAGCCCTTCAACAGTTAAACAGAACCAGACGAATGAAACCTTTGTTATTCTCTGTGCCTCTGGTTTTGAAAATGTTGCAAGGGCTAAATCCGCTTTGATGTTTGCTGCACTCGCTGCTGCAGCTGAATATCACTCAGTACTTTACTGTATCCAGAATGGTGTTGAAATTATGGTCAGGGGAGCTATTGCTGATTTTGAAAAAACAGATCCCAGTTCCCCAACCCTTTCTCAGAGACTAAAAGAGGCAATAGAGGAAGGGGTAGAGATCCTCTGCTGTTCCCAGACACTTAAAAACAAAGGGCTTACTGAAAAAGATCTGATCGCGGAGGCAAGCGCATCAGGCGCGATGACCTTGATAGATCTCACAACAGAAGCCAAGGGAGTACTCTGTTTTTAAAGAAATAATTGGGAGGAGAGATGGCAGAACAAAAAGCAGATCAGGTACTGGATGTAAGGGGTTTAACCTGTCCGATGCCTGCATTAAAAACAAAGAAGGCAATAACATATTTGAAGTCAGGAGAGGTGCTTCAGGTCCTTGCTACTGACCCTGCCACGAAAACCGATATACCGGCTCTTTTGAAGAGACTTAATGCTGAGATAATGAGTGCAGAAGAGGATGACGGTCTATTTTCATTCCTGATAAGGAAACACTGAACAGAGAATAGCCAGCGGATAAGTCCATTAAGGACCGGCTGTTTTATAAGGACATCAGACGATACTTGACTGCATAATGGATTAGCTCGGCACTGTTTTTCAGTCCGAGCTTTTCCATTATTCTGGTCCTGTATGTACTGATCGTCTTCACGCTCAAGGATAGTTCATCTGCTATTTCCGTTATAGACTTCCCGGAAGCTAACATACAAAGAACCTGGAATTCTCTATCGGAAAGCATCTCGTGAGGCCCCCTGTCCAGATCCAGATCAAGCTCCTCGACTAATCTTTCTGCAAGCGATTCACTGATATACTTCTTTCCTTCTTTGACCTTTCTGATTGCCCTTAAAAGCTCATCAGGAGCGCTCTCCTTGGTAAGATATCCAGCCGCTCCTGCCTTAAACATCCTGATCGCATACTGTTCTTCAGGATACATGCTCAATATTACTACAGGCAGGTCAGGACGGAACTTCTTAATCTGCTTCAATGCATCAAGCCCGTTAACCTCTGGCATTGCAATATCCAGAATAACTACATCGTATTCATTTTCGCAAACCTTCTCAATAGCCTCATGTCCATCAGCAGCCTCATCAATCTGTACAGGCTCATCCAGGTCCGTAAGGATCTGTTTCAACCCTTCCCTTACAATGGCATGGTCATCTGCAATTAGAATCTTCATTTTTCACCTGAAGCCTTATAATACTTTATTCTCAAGCTGTCTTGTAGGCACGCGGACCCTGATCTCGGTACCGCCTTGCTCTGGACAGCAAATATCGAATACCCCGTTCCAGAAGTTTACCCTCTCTTTTATACCCAGCAGTCCAAATGATGAGGGATCGGAGATCTTCTCTTTGGTTATACCTCTGCCATTATCTTTGATAACCAACTCCAGGACATCATCGTAAGCCTTTAATGAAACATCAACCTTGGTTGCACTGGCATGCCGCATAACATTGGTTAGTGACTCCTGTAGAATCCTGAAAATATCCGTGGACAGCCTTTTGTCTATCTCGAACTCTTCGGGTTCAAGTAACATACTACATTTGATACCTGTTCTGTTCTCGAACTCTCTTACAGCCCACTCAACTGCTGCAGCAAGCCCCAGATGGTCAAGAACACCAGGCCTTAACTCTGTAGCAATCCTCTTCACTGACTGGATGGTTCCGTCAATAATCTTCATTGTAGCAGCAGCCTTCTCCGAAAGTACCGCATCCTTGCCATCGAGTCTCTTCTTTAACCATGCCACATCCATCTTTATTGCTGTTAAGGCCTGACCAAGCTCGTCATGAATCTCACGGGCAATCCTGCTACGCTCTTCCTCTCTTACTGACTGAAGATGGGATGAAAGCTTCCTCAACTCCTCCTGTGAGGCACGGAGCTCATTCTCCACACGCTTGCTTGATTCGATACTCTCTGACAGCACCTCGTTGA
Source organism: Thermodesulfovibrio sp. (assembly GCA_027050975.1). Taxonomy (GTDB): domain Bacteria; phylum Nitrospirota; class Thermodesulfovibrionia; order Thermodesulfovibrionales; family JdFR-85; genus JALUAR01. Next base: position 358 of record JALUAR010000071.1, on the reverse strand, counting down.
GTGTCTTTAATCTAACAACCTTTTCATTGATACTTATAGCAATCGGAGCAACAACGATTACACCTACAAAGGCATCTATTGTCCCGACCAGGATAAGTTCATGTGAGAAATGTCCCAGCCAGATAACCCCCATTATACTGTTCATTATAGCAGTGATAATCTCTACACTAATTACTACAAAACAGAGAAGGTGTGAAGTTTTGATTGATTCCAATCTACTTGAAATTACATCCGTTAACTTCTCCATAGATTAATTTTAGACAATTGACAAAATTATTACAATATTTATCAACCTGGTTGGGAAGGAAAGGAAAGTATGGTGGCGGTGGAGGGATTCGAACCCCCGACTCTGCGGATA
>JALUAR010000070.1 GCA_027050975.1 Thermodesulfovibrio sp. | reverse complement strand
GTCTTATATTCGGATATGGTATCATTGCTTTGTGCCGTAAATCTCTTCTGCAATCTCTCTGTTGAGAGAAAACCCCACATCCAGCATCATGCAGTACATTTTATGTGCCAGTGTTTCGGAATCAATCTTTATAATGCTCTTAATTGTAGAGTTTATAATAAATGCCTCCTCGGTATAAAGTTCAAGTATATCATTATTAATATCCAGATACTCTGTCTTTGAAAAGGACTGCTGAACCATCTGGGGGTAGTTCTCCGCTGTTTCTACAGAGAGGAATCCGATAAAGAGTTTTACCTGTTTCTCTGCCCGTTCAGCCCTGAGGGGTGTTATCTGTTTGTAATTAAAATCTATTCTCAGGGGAAGAAGTCGAATGTCTCTCAGCAGTTTTTTGTCTAAAATCTTGCTGGTCTCTATCAGTTCCATAATATCTTCTTTAGAGAGTTTAAGATTGTGTTCATGCAATGCCGAAGCAGTGCCAAGACATTCCTTATAGAACTCGAGTTCTCTTGAGACCCTGTAGCTCAGAAACTTTTTAAAGACAGGTAACTCCAATGAGCCCATAGCCTTTCCGCAGGAACGGACGCATCTGTCAGTAAGTTCTTTTAGAAACCACTCTGCAAAATCTATGATTGCCTTTTCTTTGTCCATAACCATAAGTAGCTCGTATCTCCTGGTTTGAAACTCCTACTTAATACAATACCATACACGTCAAAATTCTGTCATAAAGATCCTTTCATACAGAAGTCATTATGTTGACATGAAAGAAAAAATATTTGAAATTAACGGCTTTTAAAATAGGCACGCTTTTTGATACAGCCTCACTTACAGAGCAGAAGCAAGTTTATCAACACTGAGAAAAACCCGACAAGGGAGGACACTATGGCAGAAGAAGAAAGAGACGAGACCCAGCAAGAGGGCACAGAAGAGGGTGCCAAGAAGAAAGGCAAGGGTAAATTGATCATAATCATAGTTGTAGCTCTTGCAGTCCTGGGCGGAGGAGGATTCTTTGCCTATTCGAAATTTCTTGCACCTAAAAAAGAGAGTGCCTCTGAAGAGGCGAAGAAAAAGGAAGATATAATCCTGGAAGAACAGCCCATGCTTTTTGATCTGCAACCGTTTGTGGTGAATCTTGCTGACCGGGGAAGGTTTCTAAAAATCACAATCAAGCTGGAGTTGATTGATCAGAAGTATGAAAAGCTTGCAGAGGCAAGGGTGCCGCAGATAAGAGATGCCATCATTACGCTTATAAGCAGCAAATCGGCAGACTCATTATCCACACCTGAGGGAAAGTTTCAGTTAAAGGACGAACTCCTGATGCGTGCAAACTCGGCAACTGGCAGAGACATATTTAAGAACGTCTATTTTACGGATTTTGTAATGCAATGAGCGATATTCTTTCACAGGATGAAGTTGATGCCCTGTTAAAGGGCATGCAGGAAGGTGAAATCGAGACCGAACCTCAGGAACCTCCTGAGGATATCCGCCCCTATGATCTCACCAGCCAGGAGAGGATCATCAGGGGAAGGATGCCGGGACTCGAGAGTGTTAACGAGAGGTTTGCCCGGTTGATGAGGGTCAGTCTTTCAAACTTTCTTAAGAAGTTTGTTGATGTCTCCGTCCAGGGTGTTACGATGATGAAGTTCGGTGAGTTCATGAAGAATATACCTCTTCCATCAAGTATAAACATGTTCAGAATGAAACCTCTTAAAGGCTTTGCACTAATGATTTATGAGGCTCCCTTCGTATTTGCAATGGTTGAGTACTTCTTCGGGGGCAACAAGGCAAGTCATGTCAAGACAGAGGGAAGAAGCTTTACTGCAGTGGAACAGAGACTAATAAATAAGCTCCTCGATCTCTCTCTTGTTGAATTTGAAAAGGCATGGAAGGGGCTCTGTGAGATAAAAACAGAGATAGGTGCATCTGAGACGAATCCTCAGTTTGTGACAATCATGACACCCTCAGATGTGATTATAAAGGTGGAGTTTCATGTGGAGATGGAAGACTTTACAGGAAAGCTTTATGTAGGTATTCCCTATTCAATGATAGAACCAATAAAAGAGAAGCTGTACTCAGGCATTACCAGTGATACTGTAAGTGTAGATAACAGATGGTTAAACAGGATCATAGAGTTATTAAATCAGGCATATGTAAACATCTCCGTGGAGATCGATACGGCTGAGCTATTGGTGCGAGACATTCTCAATCTTAAAGAAGGAGATGTTATCACCCTGGGAAGATCGGTAAAAGATGAGCTTATTCTTAAGGTCGAGGGAGTACCGAAGTTCTATTGTTTACCAGGTCATCACAACGGCAGTAAAGCCGTAAAGATAACAAGACCGGTAAAAAACAACAATAGTTAAGGAAAGGAGCAAGGTTATGGGTGAGTCTATGGTAAAAGATGATGGTATTAAAAAGGAGGACAATCTTCAGGAGGCATCCTTTGACGAATTAAAACAGGAAAACGGAGATGGTTCATCCGGAAGGGACATCGATTTTATCCTGGATATCCCTCTGGAAGTTACCGTGGAACTGGGCCGAACAAAGATGCTCATTCAGGAACTGCTCCAGCTGGGGCAGGGCTCTGTGATTGAGCTGGAAAAGTTGGCAGGTGAACCCATGGAGGTTCTTGTCAATAATAAACTCATTGCCAGGGGAGAGGTTGTGGTGGTCAATGAAAAGTTCGGTGTCAGGTTAACCGATATAATCAGTCCTGTAGAAAGGGTGAAACAGCTGAGATGACCGGAGAGATTGTAAAGATATTATTCGCTTTAGTGGTTGTGGTGGGCTTTATCCTTATTTCGGCAAGGATAATACAGAGCAGGACCCAGAGCGCAACCTCAGGACTTTTGCAGACCCTTGGCTATTTGAGTCTCGGTCCCAGAAGGGGCATTGCCGTTGTAAAGGCTGGAAAGGAGATTCTCCTTATAGGTATAACCCCCAATGATCTTAAACTGCTGAAAACCATAGATGAGGATAGCATTGATACGGAATTGACAACGATTAAAAACAATATTCAACATCTCAGGTCTCTTAAGGGGCTGTTAAAAAAAGATTGGCTCAACAGAGTGGGTGAGAATGTTGAATCGTAAACTATCTATAAAACCACGTTACCTGTCTGTTGTAGTTTTAATCACGACTGTACTGCTGCCTGGAGTGTCTGCAGGTTTTGATCTCAAGGAGATTGACAGTTCTCTGATTAACCTGTTTATTCTTCTTACTCTCCTTTCTCTTATACCTGCTATTCTGGTAATGTTTACCTCTTTTACCAGGATAGTGGTTGTTCTGGCTTTTCTCCGTCAGGCAATCGGAGGACAGCAGATTCCTCCGAATCCAGTGCTGATCGGGCTATCACTTTTTCTGACCCTCTTTGTTATGTCGCCAGTGGTTCAATCCGTACAGACCAATGCAATAACCCCTTATCTCAATGAAGAGATTACCTTCGGAGAGGCATTACAGAGGGCAGAACCTGCTGTTAAGGAGTTCATGCTGAAACAGACACGAGAAAAAGACCTTGCCTTATTCATGAAGATATCGGGTATGGAGAAGAAGGTGAAAAGTCCTGACGAGCTGCCTTTGAGGATTGTGGTTCCAGCATTTGCAATCAGTGAACTCAGAACTGCCTTTGAGATAGGCTTTCTGATATATCTGCCTTTTCTTGTAATAGATATGGTTGTTGCAAGTGTGCTTTTGTCACTGGGTATGATGATGCTGCCGCCTGTGATTATCTCCCTGCCCTTTAAGCTGCTACTGTTTGTACTGGTTGACGGATGGAATTTAATGATAGGTTCGCTGGTTAGGAGTTTTGTATGACCGGAGAGATACTCAGAGATATAACGGTTGAGGTCTTCAGAACCGTGCTGATTGTGTCGGGGCCTGTTCTATTGGTGAGTCTGTTAGTGGGAGTGGTAGTGAGTTTTTTCCAGGCTATTACCCAGATACAGGAGTTTACCATCACCTTTGTGCCAAAGATTATTGCTGTTTTTTTATGTATATTTCTCTTTCTTCCCTGGATTGAGAGTGTGCTTGTGGACTTTACAAGAAGACTGATTCTGAATATTCCGTCTTACATAAGGTGATATTATGAGCATTGAGACAAAAGAAATTATCACATTCCTTTTCGTACTGATGAGAGTAAGTATGATACTGCTTTTTCTTCCCTTTTTCGGAAGTAAGCTTACGCCTATGCAGTTTAGAATCGGTCTGATTCTTGCCGTCTCTCTTGTTATAACACCTGTGGTTAACATCGGATTCGATGGAAATGATATTGCAATGATTCTACTCAGGGAGATGATTTTCTCCTTTGTTATCGCCCTGACAGTGAGGTTTCTCTTCTATGCCATTGATGCAGGAGGGCAGATAATGAGCACTACAATGGGACTGTCTATTGCAACGGTCTTTAACCCTGAGATCGGTCAGTCAACAGAGCTTACGAGACTGTACAGTCTGATTGCAATGCTGCTGTTTTTGAGTCTTAATGGACATCATTATTTTATCTATGCTGTGGTTTCAAGCTTCCACTACATTCCTGTTGGTGGAGCTGACATAAAGGAGCTTGTAAGGGCGGGAATAATGCTGAGCGGAAGAATCTTTGAGATAGCCCTGAAGATTGCTGCACCCATTATTGCAGTGGTTATGATTACTAATATACTACTTGGTGTTTTGTATAAGTTAATACCTCAATTTAATATATTCTTTGTTGCCTATCCTCTGTATATCTCTCTTGGTTATGTTGTTTTAATTCTGGGTATTCCCTTCTTTTTTATTTTTTTTGGTAATTATATTTTTGATATGAGGAACTATTTTAACAATCTGATTCTTATCGGAGGCAGATAAGATGGCTGACGATCAGGAAAAAACTCAACAACCAACACCGCGAAGACGGCAGAAGGCTCGTGAAGAGGGACAGGTTCCAAGAAGCAAAGAGCTTGCAGGAATGTTTTCATTCGGAGGTGTATTGCTTGCCATGGTCTTAATGGGTGGTTATTTCGTTCAGAACCTGATAGCAATAACAAGAGACGGTTTGGCCTTTACCAGTACCTCCTCAC
>JALUAR010000069.1 GCA_027050975.1 Thermodesulfovibrio sp. | reverse complement strand
CAACCCTATCTTGTTTCACATCAACACTAATCGCAACTTTTTCTTTCCACTTTAATGCTATTTCCTGAAACAAAGAAAAGTTTTCAACAATTAGTGAACTTATAATCACCCGATTAACGCCGGCTGTCAAGTAATGTTCAACGATTTCTTTTGTTCTATAAAGTGTTATTTCACACATAAACTGCGTGATTTCACGCAACATTTAAATCTTTCTGTAATTTTTACATAAACTCCTCAAATTGCTAATACTGGTGGCAGTTTTTGCAGAGATCGAAGACCTTCTCCGCCTTATATCTGAATAGTCTCATGTAATCCGAACTATGGGGATTGTGACAGCTTACACAGGAAAGCTCTCCGTATTTTGCTCTCGGGTCCTTTCTGCCCTCAAGGGGATGCCCCTGAGAGAAGAAATTTGTAATTGCATGCGGACCTTCTGCAATCCCTGGATGGCAGTTCAGGCAGGTTCTGTTTATGGAGTATTTTAACATAGCCACATCAGGAGCTGTATGAACATTGTGACAGACCGTGCACATACCCGCTGAAACAGGAGGATGCTGATTTCTTCTTTCGAACTCTCCTGAATCATGGCAGTTGAAACAGAGAGCCGGAACATCTGAGCTAAGGAGTTTGCGATAATCAGCCTGATGAGGCTCATGACACATCATACACATACCATCTTTAACAGGAGGATGCCAGCGCTCATTTGTAAACTCCGGGAACTTACTGTGACATTTAAAACATATATCGGGAATTTCCGCCCTGAGCAGTCTCTCACCAGGTGCAGCATGGGGATCATGACAGTTAAGGCATAGTCCTCTTTTAACAGGCGAATGGTGCATCGTCTTATCATCATCTATATATGTGGTCTTGTCATGACAATTAAAGCAGAGCTTTGGTGGATCATCATAGAGAAGTCTCTTGTATTCACTACTGTGGGGGTTGTGACATCCTGTACATTGTCCGGCCTGTACAGGAGGATGGATAGCGTTGTTATTAAATTTGGTCTCGTCATGGCAGTTAAAACAGAGATCCGGCATAGGTGCCTGAAGGAGTTTTTCATTATCAGCGGAATGGACATCATGGCAGAATAGACACTGTCCCTCTGCTACAGGGGGGTGCTTAACATCCTTTGAGAAAGGGGCTTTATCATGACATCCAAAGCAGAGATCAGTCCCCTCGGCAAAGAGAAACTTGGGAAACTTTGCATTCTTCTGATGGGGCTGGGTGTGACATGATGGACATCCCATTGCTGTAATAGCAGGATGAACCACCTTCCTGGTATCTTTGTATTTATGACACTTTTTACAGTCAGGAAACTGCCTGGCCTTACCTTGTGATGGCAATACAAGGAGGAGAATAAAAAGAACTAATAGAACACAAGAATCCCTTTTTGATATTTTCATCATCTATTCCCCGTATAAAGAGTTGAATAATCCCCACCCTTCTGAACTTTTAACACCAAATAAAACCATCGAGGGAGGCTTTCAGCCTCCCTCGAGACTGACTAAATTTATTTCTTCTTTTTAGTCTTCTGTGCAGGTGCTGTTTTCTTTGTAGCCTTAATGGCCTTTGCCTCATTCATGCTGTCAAAGATCTTGATTTCGCTCAGCTTGACATCAGCCTTTGCAGGATGGCATATGGCACAGAACTTCTGCATCTCAGCACCACCCTTTGTATCCACACGAAGATATTTGTAATTGGTATTGGAGGGATGCGGATCATGGCAACCAACACACTCAAGTCTTCCGTTTCTGAGAAAGATCTTTGGCACCACAGCAACTTTCGGATTGGGTGTAACTCCATAGGGGTGGCTCATTGCAGAAGACACAGGAAGAATTCCCATTCCGCCATTTTCAGGGTTTTCGTGGCAACCGAGACAGAGAGATGTCACACCCTCATAAGGTTTCTTTGTCCTTGGATTAATAGCCTTTTTGTTAGGTTCAACAGCGAAAATGATGTTACCCTTTGCATCATGAATACCGTGACAGCCCGTACAGTTCAGACCTTCGTGCCTGCCGGCAGCATAACCGGTCATTGGTAAGGAAAGCAGAAAGGCTATAAAAACGAAAAGACCTGAGAGAAGATAAGTTTTCCTCATAAAGCACCTCCTTTTTTAAAATTTACATATTATATGCAAGGTGAGTAATTATATGCAAGGTGATTTTTAATAGTCAAGTATTATATTCATCAAATTTCTGCTACAGCAACTCTATATCGTTACAGCTGGAGGTTGGATTATAATAGAGGATTATGAGCTTGACACTTCATAGTCTTTTTCAGAGTAAAAAAAGCCAGATTTTCATACTTATAACTCTTACAACCATTGTCTATATAAACAGCTTCTCAAACTCTTTTCATTTCGATGACAAGTATGCGATCCTGGGAGACAGACTTATAAGGAGCCTCCACAACCTTCCGGCAATCTTCTCGGATATCTTCAGACGCCCCATTCTCAGGGCAACCTTTGCCCTGAACTACCATTTCGGCGGACTGAATGTCTTTGGCTACCATCTATTCAATCTTATCCTCCATATTGTGGTTGCTATAGAGGTCTATTTCCTTGCAGAACTCCTGTCGGCAGAGTTCCTAAAAAAAGACGATACTGCCTTTCCCTTTCTATCTTCCCTTATATTCGCCATACATCCTCTTCATACAGGCTCGGTAACCTACATTGCAAGCAGAAGCGCTGTGCTGGCAACAGCCTTTTTTCTCCTTTCCTTCATTCTCTTTTTGAAAGGTTTGGCAAATCATAACAAAAAGAGAGTTTACTACCTACTTTCGATAGGTTTCTTCATACTAAGTTTCGGAACCAAGGAGATTGTTGTAACCTTACCCCTCGTAATTACTGTTTACGCCTGTCTGAGACATAACAAAGACATGAGATCTTTTCTTAAAGCTCACTCAAAAAGGGTTCTTCCCTTTTTCATCGTACTCGCAGGCTATCTCCTGGCAAGAAAGCTTATTCTAACCAGCGTGGTTCCCGTAGACAAAAGGATCTACGAAGACGTCCTTCCACCCTATCAATACTTTCTCACACAGCTCAATGTCATTGTATTCTATTATTTGCGGTGGCTTTTACTTCCCCTTGGTGGCCCGAATGTTGACCCGGACATACCTGCTGAAAACAGTTTTTTTGATATTTCAACAGTCTCTGCAGCCATAATAATTATTGCTCTTCTTATCACAGCCTATTTATTAAGACGAAAACAGCCTATCATTTCATTTGGTATTCTCTGGTATTTCATCACGCTGTTGCCTACCTCCAGTATTTTTCCCCTGGGTGATCTCGCAGTTGAAAGACATGTATATTTACCTTCTGTAGGTTTTTCTTTAATCGCTGGTTTTTTGCTTGCAAGGCTGAGGTCGTTATTCCCGCTAAAGGCTGCTTTCACTGTTTACATCTGTCTTTTTCTTTTCCTGGGCTACCTAACAGTTCAGAGAAACAGTGTCTGGAAAACGGAACTGACACTATGGGAGGATGCAGCAAAGAAGTCACCCAACAAGGTAAGGGTACTGAACAACAGGGCCTATGCATATATTATTGAAGGAGACCTGGACAAGGCTGAGTACTATTACAGGGAGTTACTCAAACGCTTTCCCGAGTATCCCTACGGACATAACAACCTTGGCACCATATATCAGATAAAGGGACGACTGACAGATGCAATAAAGGAGTTTGAGATTGCCGTAAAACTCCGGCCTACAAATCCGCTATTCAGATTGAAACTTGGGATAGCCTATGAAAAGGCGGGACAAATAGAAAAGGCCATAAGGGAGATGAAGATGGCTGTTAAATTGGCACCATCCAGTTCTCAGGCATTAACAACCCTTGCATCAGCACTGGCAAAAGCAGGCAGATTCATAGAATCGATAGATATGACAAACAGGGCACTACGTATAGAGCCAGCCAATCCAATGGCTTATTATATTTTGGGGTATTCATATGAACAGATTGGAGAATACTCCAGAGCCCTGAATGCATACCAACAGGCTTTAAAGCTCAAGCCTGGCTGGCCTTTGCCGCATAAGAGGATGCTGGAACTGTCAGGTAAGATGTCTGATTAGTTTTTCAAAGTCGTTCACTGCAACAGATTCTTTTTTATATACTCCAGGAACTGACGAGCCTGATAGAAATAGGGGTTCAGCCTCAAAACTGTCTCAAACTCCCTTTTTGCCTCTTTATAAAGGCCCTTGTCAAGATAACTTACACCTAAATTAAAATGTGCCGTGGCCTCTCCGGGGTCCAGCGCTACGGCAATCTGATAATAGTATATTGATTTATCAAGATTCCCCTGTATTCTATACGCCTGCCCCAGATTGGTATAGGCAACGGCATAATCAGGTTTCAGTCTGATAGCAATGATGTATTCATTAATAGCCTTTTCTATTTTCCCTCTGTCATGATAAGCCACACCAAGATTGTAATGAGGTCTTGCCTTGTAAGGGCTTTTGCTTACCACATCCTGCCAGAATATTAGCTCATCCCTCCACACATTGTTCCTTGCATGCGTCGTTACTGCCAGAGCTATCACTGCTACCGTCAACACTCCGGTCACTACAGCCTTTTGACCAATCCTCTCCCTCAACATAAATGCCCCTACTACTGCCACTAACACTACACCCACCATCGGCAGATACAGCCTGTGCTCGTATATTACATCTGGTATCGGTATCAGGCTCGACTCCACTGACAGGGTTATAAAGAACCACATTATCCCATACCCTATTAACCTTAACTCCCTCCTTCCAGCTACTGAACGCCTGATAAAATACACTCCTGTCAAAAATATCCCTACAAGCACCACAAATGACCCCATCACCTCTATATCAAAAAAACTCTGATACACCGGATAGTCATAATCCAAATTCTGGTTTATCGGCAATATTATCAACCTCAGATATGTCATTATCACCCTGAACTCTGTAAACAGATAATCAAGCCTCGACATCTCTTTTGCCACCATTGTTGCCTTATCCACATTGCCTATGATCTCCCCTAACGGCCGGTTTATCCCCAAAAGACTAAGCGGTATTATTAGCATCGTCAGCATCAAAGGCACAAGATAAAC
>JALUAR010000068.1 GCA_027050975.1 Thermodesulfovibrio sp. | reverse complement strand
GTCCCTTTGGATTCTATAAATTTATATACATACTTACCTATTATATCAGTTTCAAGGTTGACTTTGTCATTAACCTGTTTGTTTCCGATTGTTGTTACCTCTGCAGTATGCGGTATGATGACCACGGTGAAGGAATCTGATTTTACGGTGTTAACAGTAAGGCTTATTCCGTCTATTGCAATGGAACCTTTCTCGATAATATACTTCATTACGGATTCAGGTGCCTCTATCTCGATCTCCTTTGCATCGCCAAGAGGCCTGATGCTTCTGATTCTTCCTGTAGAATCAATGTGTCCTGTTACCAGATGTCCTCCCAGACGGTCAGTAGGACGGAGGGCAGGTTCAAGATTTACTGGATCACCACTTTTGAGCTCTCCAAGATTCGTCCGTCTCATTGTCTCTTCAGAAACATCAAAAGACATAATATCATTATCAATAGAGGTAACCGTGAGGCATACACCGTTTATAGATATACTGTCTCCTACCGCAGCATCAGCGGAAATAGGCCCGGATTTCACCCTTAAATGATTCATTGTTCCTGTCTTTTTCAGGTCAATAACCTCGCCTATCGCCTTTACTATTCCTGTAAACATTCTATTCTTCAACCTCTAAATTAAATTCAAGTTGTATCTGCCACTGTCCGAAAATATCCACCACTTCTGTCCAGGATGTGGAAATCTCTACCTTGGACCTTTTTTTTGCTACAAAAATGTCTGACGGTTCTATCGGGATATTGAGAGCCTCTGCCCTTTCATAAACCATATCGCGATACCTCACAGGTGTGGCGTAACTGAGCCTTGCAATTGATCGTGCCTCTGATTTAAGAGAATAATAGCGATAATAGGGAACAGCAAACTTATAACCAACATAGGCAGCTATGAAGAGGAGGATGATGCATATAATCGGTTTTATGCTTCCTCTCTGATTCCTCATAACTAATGGATTAACCTCCCTATTCTTTTTAAACGAGGCAGATGCCTCTTACTGTCCCAGGACCAGTATATAATAAATGCCTTTCCTTTAACATCCTTCAGGTCAACGAAACCCCAGTATCGGCTGTCATAGCTCTGATCCCGATTGTCACCCATAACAAAGAGCTTACCTTGAGGTACATACACAGGTCCGAAATTATCTCTCACATCCATGCCTACCGGTCTGATATCATTGTCCGTATGCTGAATGTAGGGCTCGTCAAGGGCCTTTCCATTAACATAAACCACCTTGTTGCGCTCTTCCACAACGTCGCCACCAACACCTATCACCCTTTTTATAAAATCCCTTGACGGATCTTTCGGATACCTGAACACTATGACATCCCCTCTCTGGGGCTCCCTGAAGACAAGTATCTTTTTGTCTGTAAAAGGGAGTTTGGTTCCGTAAATAAACTTTGTTACCAATATGTGATCTCCCACAAGCAGGGTGGGAATCATTGAACCGGAGGGAATCTTAAAAGCCTGCACCACATAGGCCCTTATAATTAGTGCCAGGATCAGGGCAGTTATTATGGCCTCGGCATACTCTCTGAACTTGCTCTTCTTTTTCATATTCATACTCACTCTCCTACTTTCAGTACTGATAGGAATGCCTCCTGTGGCACCTCTATTCTACCAAGCTGTTTCATTCTCTTTTTGCCCTCTTTCTGCTTTTCAAGGAGTTTTCTCTTCCTGGTAACATCACCACCGTAACATTTTGCAAGAACATCCTTTCTGAGGGCCTTTACGGTCTCCCTTGCAATTATTTTACTCCCAATGGCTGCCTGAATGGCAACCTCGAAGAGTTGTCTGGGGATCACCTTTCTCAGACGCTCGGTAACAGCCCTTGCCCTGTAATATGCCTTATCACGATGAACAATAAGGCTCAGGGCATCTACAGGTTCTCCGTTAAGGAGGATATCCAGTTTGACAAGATCTGACTCCTTGTATCCAAGAAACTCATAATCCAGAGAGGCATAACCTTTTGATAAAGATTTTAACCTATCATAAAAGTCCCAGAGGATTTCACTCAATGGCAGTTCGTAAACCACCATAATCCTGTCCTTGCTGACAAAGGTAAACTCCTTCTGTATGCCTCTTTTTTCCTGGCATAGGGTAAGTATATTTCCGATAAACTCCTGCGGAACGAATATGGTTGCAGAAACATAGGGCTCTTCTATCTTCTGTGGTCTTTCAGGCATTCGCGTGGGGTTGTCGATGTAATGGATCCGGCCTGACTGGTCAGTAACACGATACACAACAGTGGGAGCTGTGGTTATTATTGAAATGTCAAACTCCCTCTCTATACGCTCCTTTATTATCTCCATATGCAGCAGCCCCAGAAAGCCGCATCTGAAACCAAACCCCAGGGCGCCCGAACTCTCGGGCTCAAAAGTAAATGAGGCATCGTTAAGTTTCAGTTTCTCAAGGGCATCCTTCAGTGCCTCATAATCAGAGGTCTCGACAGGATAAAAGCCGCAATAAACCATGGGCTTTACCTCTTTATAGCCGGGGCATGGCTCGGCGGCAGGTCTTGATGAATCGGTTATTGTATCGCCCACCTTGGTGTCCCGCACATTCTTGATTCCCGCAATAATGTAACCTACCTCACCTGCAGATAGTGAGGATGTGTTCAGCATCTTGGGAGTGAATACACCTACCTCTGTAACCTCGAACTCCTTGTTGTTTGACATTAATCTGATTCTCATTCCGGGTCTTACTGTTCCATCAAAGATCCTTACCAGAACCACAACACCTCTGTAGTTGTCAAACCAGGAATCGAAAATAAGGGCCTTCAAAGGAGCGTTTACATCACCCTCCGGAGGCGGTATCTTTTTTATAATTGCCTCCAGAATCTCCTCTGTTCCGGTCCCCATCTTGGCTGAGGCAAGTATTACATCAGAGCAATCTATCCCTACAATCTCTTCTATCTGCTGTTTTACCCTTTCGGGTTCTGCCTGGGGTAGGTCTATCTTGTTTATTACAGGGACAAGTTCAAGATCATTCTCAACTGCCAGATAGGCATTAGCCAGGGTCTGGGCTTCTACTCCCTGAGTGGCATCCACAACAAGTAGTGCCCCTTCGCAGGAGGCAAGACTGCGGGAGACCTCATAAGAGAAATCAACATGTCCGGGAGTGTCTATGAGATTCAGGATATATTCGTTGCCATCCTTTGCCTTGTAAATCAGTCTTACAGCATGTGCCTTTATTGTGATGCCGCGCTCTCTTTCTAAGTCCATGCTGTCAAGGACCTGCTCCTTCATCTCCCTCTCCGTAAGAGTGCCTGTGTACTCTAAGAGTCTGTCAGCGAGGGTTGATTTTCCGTGATCTATATGGGCAATGATGGAAAAGTTTCTGATATTGTTGATTTTCATAATCCTTCCAGTTCCTGTTTTATCATGTATGCAGCACCAACAACACCGGCGTTGTCTCCAAGTTCTGCAGGGAGTATCTCCACATCCATGATAAGCTCAGGGAATGCCCTTTTGCGGGCCTCCTTAATTCCTTCCTCTACCAGTATGTTCCATGCTCCGATTAGTCCTCCGCCTATGATTACGGCCTCGGGGCTGAATATATTGACCAGAGAGGCGATTCCTATACCAAGGTATCTGCCCGCTGTTTTAAGTGCCTCTCTAGCAAGAGTATCTCCTTCCAGGGCGTAATTATATACATCCTCCGGTGTTATTTTGTATATATTCCCTTCACAACATTCCTTCAGAATACTATCTACACCTTTTTCAAGACTCTCTACTACCTGGCTAACGATAGCCCTTCCAGAGGTATAAGATTCAAGGCATCCCTTGTTTCCACAGAGGCAGTTTGATCCTTCTGCTTCCACAGTGATGTGTCCAAGTTCTGCTGCAACCTTAAGGAGCTTTCCTCCATAAACCACCCCTCCGCCAATGCCTGTTCCGAGGGTCAGGAGAACAAAGTTCTTAAATCTTCTGCCCGCTCCGACCCATCTCTCTCCAAGGGCTGCAACATTTGCATCATTGTCAATTCGCACAGGTACGGAGAATTTCTTCGAGATGGAGCCAATGAAATCCTTCCCTTCGACCTGGTGGAGGTTGGGCGAGCGCTCAATTTTATAGGTGTTTCTGTTGATAACACCTGCAATGCCGAGGCCGATCCCCTTTACACCTTCGGTCACTATCTCATCTATTGCGGACTCGAGTTCCGAAAGTATATCCTCTGCAGAGGGCCTTTTCAGTTTTTTTATGACCTTGCCGTTGTCATCCACAAGGGCAACCCGAAGGTTAGTGCCACCTATGTCTACTCCTATATAAAGACTGTTTGAATCCATATCCTCTCCTGAAAAGTCTGAAAGTGTTGGTATGTATATTAAACAAATATTAATTTTAACATATCGTTACAAAAAATGCATGAAGACACAGGTTTTGAAAGCAGCTATTGTCGAGGGGAAGGAGCGGGAGATGTCTCCTGCTCCTTAAAAGGGCTTACTTAACCCTGATCTGTATTGAACTCTCCCACAGGCCATGGATATTGCACAGACTGGTTGCATAAAGGACGCCGGATTTATTGATTTTAAGGGCGGCTACAACTGAGTGGTGTGTATATACGGGTCCCGCATTGGCACCCTCTGCGGATTCACCATGGGCGGTGAACTCAAAGTTACCTACCTGATATGCAAACTTATCCCCTTCCGGTTTGAAATACAATTGAATCCATCTGATATGATGCTCGGTGGTATTTGGATGAGGAATCTCCTTTCCCACACTTACCTTCACCTCAAAGACCTCATCAGCTGTCACCTCCTCAGGGGCCTCTATAACAGGTACATGCTTTTCTCCTTTCCAGTCGGCACTCTGGTAAAGCTCACCAATATTTGCCATAACAAACACCTCCTTATAAATAATTTTGTCCGGAAAGACTCCGCCCCTTCTCAATAAGGTTATAATCAGGGATAGGTTATAATGTATTATACAATATTTTTCTTTATGGTATGACACACTACTGTCCGATAAACAAAGTAAATGATTGCAGGGCAGGGGGTATTAATTTTGAGCGGATTTACAATGCCAGCTTGCCGAAAGTCCAAAAGGACTGAAGGCAAGCAAGATAAAAAAGAACTTTTTCCTAACATTGCTATGCACC
>JALUAR010000067.1 GCA_027050975.1 Thermodesulfovibrio sp. | reverse complement strand
ACCAAAGCCACCGCCACCGTGCCAGCCACCTCCTCTTCTGCCGGATGAAAAAAGTAGCAGAAGAAAGAGTGTTGGGTTCCTTATAAAAAGTATTATGGCAAAGACAAAGAATATTGCTCCCAGTACAATCTCAAAAAGCCCCACCTTTTTGGCCTTATAGCCTCTGACAGTACGTAACTGGGGTGTACCTTCTATTGTGACGCCGGAGTCCCGGGCTATCTTCTTAATCAATGCCACTGTTGCGTAATATATACCGGATGAATAATCTCCCTGTCGGAAATAGGGTACAAGATACTTTCTACCAACCGAGCCAACAAAACTGTCAGGCAGGGTACCTTCAAGGCCATAGCCAATCTCAAACCTGTACTTTCTATCCTTGAGGACTACCGTAATCAGCACACCATTGTCTATCCCTTTCTGACCAAGTCTCCACATCTCGGCTGTTCTTAGAGAAAACTCCTCGATGCTTTCACCGTCAAGACTCAAGACAGTAAGAATAAGCATTTGAACTCCGGTTTTCTGTTCCAGTCCTTTTAGAAGCGCATTGAGCTTATGCTCCATATCCGGCCGAATAATGTTTGCCAGGTCCACAACATAGTTCCTGGGCCGCTTTGGTGGTTCGGGAGTTGCAGACCATGAAATGGATGACAAAAGAAAGAGAGTTATAAAAGAAGATAAGATAAGAGACCTAAACAATGAGCTCATCAATCCTGTTTCCGATCCTCTCAGTGGCATAATAGTACTCTTCAAAGCCCCTGTCAAGTTCTTCCGATGTGAGTGTTATCGCCCCTCTCTTCAGCAGAAGCATCTTCTCAAATATATCCGTCTCTATCCCGGTAATATCCTTCAGCATAACCACAACATCATGCCGTTTTACAGGAGGTTCATAGCCAAGAAGATAGATGATAGCCCTGAAAAGTGGCATATAACCTGTAATGGACTCTGACAGCCTCTCAGTCAACAGTCTCTTGTCTCCCATAGAAGATATGTAACCCTGTCGGAGCCAGATCAGTTTTGACTTCAATTCTCTTTCGCACTGAATCCTGAGATGCCTCTTTTGTATCTCTAATTCGGAAAAGATATCCTCACCTAAGACTGTTTTGTGTATCAGTTTGAAGTCCAGAAACTCTATGGGAAAGACATCCAGGGATTTGCTGATATACTCCGGTGTCATTATCAGGGGAGCGGCAATCGCCTTCTTACGATGTTTTCTTCCCAAAGGTGCTACGAATCTCAGAAAACCGAGGTCCATCTCCTTCAGGACCACTACGGAGTTGATATCCGATCTCTTCTCATTATAGTCAGGTGTAATGGCACTACCTACCAGGTGGAAGGAATGAACTCCCCTATCGTAGCCCCTTAGTATATCCTCGGCAAAGGCTGCTATTTTGGAAGCAACATCCTCTCTGACACCGTCAAGTCTCAACTCAGCCATGAACTAATTATATCACAACAGAGAGGGCTATTGCTCCTGGAGATAATCACTACTGTCTGATAAACAGAGTAAATGATAGTAGGGCAAGGGGTAAAGATAACGAACAACCACTGGAAGGAGTGCTATGGTGGAGTCTGAACGGATTAAAGGAGTTTCACTCCTCTGTAATTACAGTTCTTACAAGGGCAAGAATGGATGAGTGGGGAACAATGAGATATTTTTTCTCTTCAAACTCTATCTCAACAGCATCTTTTTTAAGAAAGATTGCATAATCCCCTTCCTGGGCCTGAAGAGGAATATAAACAGGCTTATTCTCCTCTGCCCACGGCTCTTCAGATTGCGGAGAATTTGCCAGGGGATAGCCAGGGCCTGTTTTTATGATAAAACCGCCCCCAACCTCCTCCTTCTCTTTTACTGTGGGTGGCAAATAAAGTCCCGAAGAGGTTTTCTCCTCCCCTGAATCAGGGGAAATCATCACTCGAGGGCCTACGATAATTATCTCTTTTTTCGTTCTCATACTCTCCTTACAGATCCAGAATAATCTTTTTTAATGCCTGTATCTCAAAGGCAAGTGCAGATACAGTAACAAGTTTATGCATATAGTTAAGGTTGGAGGTAAGAACCTGGTCCACACCGTTGTCTCCGTACAGTATCCAGTTAATCTGCTGCTTGAGCCAGATGGGAATAATGAGACTGTCCAGTGGTTTACCACCAAGTGCCTCAAAAAGCTTGTCATTTTCAGGAGTATCAGGAATGGGTCCGCGAAAGTATAACCTCCGCATTATTACCTCTGCGCATATTGAGGCTCCAGAGAAGGGTATCTGCATACCTTCGATATCCATTCCTTTAGCTATCCATACTTTCAGGTATCCCTTCCGCACATTAAAGAGAGCTACACGAGAAACCACTTTTGCAGACTCGCTTACCAGAATCTCTCCCACCTCTTTGTTATTTCTTGCCTTTATAAGATCTGTTTTTACCTTCTTAATCCTGTTGACAGATGCCTTTCTTACCTTTAGTGAATCCTTATCAAAGATATTGAGATATTTGATATCCTTTTTTATGCCATAATAACGGGCAAGGGCATCAATAAGCCTGGATTCCGTTGTTATGTGAGGAACAATCTTATAACCTGTCATTATCTCAAGTTCATTTAACTCAGATACATTTTCTGAATCCATAAGAGCCACATGAAGTGTATCGCCATCCTTTTTAAAGGGTATGATGCTGAGCCTGTCTGCAACATGCGAAGGAACTATACCGAGCACCTCCGGAGTGATATTCATTAGCTCTTCTCTCTTCACCGAAGGCATACCGTAGTATTTGCCCAGATAGTGAGAGAGCACATCATCTCCCAGTATACCCAACTCCATCAAGTTTGTCCCTACCCTTCCACCAGAGACAACCTGTCGTTCAAGGGCAAGTTTGAGCTGCTCTCGTGTTATCACCCCCTCATGTACAAGCATCTCACCGAACCTGTTTTCGGATATTCTATTCATAGGCAGACTTGTCTCCGATATCATAGTACAGAGGCATTGTAATTTTTCTTATTGTAAAGTAGCAGAAGATGATACCCGTACCGATAACCACCGGAGCAATAAGCTTATAGGATATCCCCTTTATTGCAAGCAATAAAACCATCAGGGGAAATATAAAAGTGAGCAGATACCCCTCATTCAACCTGAAACAGAATGCCTCTTTCATAGTGATAAAGGCGAGACAGCCTGAAAGCGGAAGAAGGTAAAGCATTTTAGAAGGTTCAGAAAGAAGAACCCTGCCAAAGCTCATTCCCTCCTCGAAAATCAAAAAAGAGAGGAAAACAAGAGAGAGGAGATACAGTCCCCTTATAAACCGTCTGAATCTCTTTACGTAAATATGTATTGTAGCAACACTAAGTCCTACGGAGACATAAAGAAGGACAATAAATACCGACAAATGCTCAGACGAAATCATTCCGTGCCAGAACAGGAAAAATCCTCCCAATAGCAGAAGGAGGGCACTGATAACTATGCCCGTTCTGTAGATTACAACGGATATCTTATCATAGAGCGTAAGAGGCTGAAACTGTAATTTCTCACCCATCTTTCAAAGCAGGAAATTTGGAGTGAAACTCACTCCTAAGATAGCTGTCAATTTGTACGGCATGACATTGCACGTTTTTTAGATCTCTTTTTCTCATCTTCTTCAAGGTGACATCTTTTATATTTCTTCCCGCTACCACACCAGCAGGGATCATTTCTTCCAAGCCTGGGTATCTCTTCCTCCTCGGAATCAGCAAAGTAGGATACAATCTTCTGGAGTAATCCCATTATACCTCCTTGCGAGATGTGTGATAATTAATACAAAATATATTAACAGAAACACTGGCTTTTTGTCTTATACTGAAGGACTCAACGCTTTACGACAGTAATCTCTGGCAGATAAAAGACAGTTATGAAGATAAAATATAACGAGATCCAGACAGCCATGGAGGATGTTCGGAGGGACAGGTTTGACTATTATCTTGATTTAAACACAGGAGAGGTGATTACCTTACCTGTAGCAGAAATAGAGAAAGCCCTCTCTCTCCTTTATAATGAATCCCCTGATGATGATTTCGAACCAGCAGTAGAGTTTGATAGCGCCGTAAACCTCCAGGCAGAGCTTGACGAACAGCAGGAGGAGGCTATTGAGATGGCGCTACTGGTTCTCTCTGATGAATCACGTTTTGTAAGAATACCCGAACGCCCATCATCTCATGCCTTTGCCACAATGAGGAGCTTTGCCAATACAGTGAAAAATCCGTCCCTAAAGCACCGCCTGCTTCAGGCCCTTAACGGACCGGGCTCCTTCAGACGTTTTAAGGACGTTCTTCTTTCGGATAAAAAACAGCGTAAAAGATGGCACGGATATAATGCCAAAGAAATGAAGGTCTGGATCCAAAAATGGATCGAGCAAATAAACAAGAAAATAACTTTGACAGACTGAAATAATCCATTTTATAATATACCGTCATTATGGGATCACTATTTGAAAATCACCGTGAGGAGGTAGAGAGATTGGAGGCTTTAAAGAGTCTTGATGAAAAGATTGCTTCTGCA
This sequence comes from Thermodesulfovibrio sp., assembly GCA_027050975.1. GTDB lineage: Bacteria > Nitrospirota > Thermodesulfovibrionia > Thermodesulfovibrionales > JdFR-85 > JALUAR01. The sequence continues at coordinate 586 of JALUAR010000067.1, read as the reverse complement.
ATTGAGAAGGTGAAAACGCTTAAAGAGGAGAAGGAGGCCCTTGAGCGGAGGGTCAGGGAACTGGAGGAGATGCTTAATGCAAAAAACCAGGAGTTGGAACAACTCAGAAGCGAAAAGACAACCGTTAAGTCACAGCTTGAGGAACTCCTGTCAGAATTAGAAAGCATTCAGTTGTAATATCCCGAAATCAAGGTGGCGGAGAAATGGGTAATGTTGAAGTAACCATACTGGGGCAGCAGTATAAGATAAAAGGGGATGCCCCTGATGAATACATTATAGAACTGGCCCAGTATGTGGATAAAAAGATAAGAGAGATTTACGAAAAGAGTCCTAACATTGCTCCCCTTAAGGCATCCATACTGGCCTCTCTTAACATTGCAGACGAACTTTTCAAATATCGTAAGGAACAAGAAGAACTTACAAGGGATATAGAAAGAAAGACAGAGACCCTGGTCAGACTCTTCGAATAAACATCGAAGACCTGAAGGAACGAATCACAGATCTAAGCTTTAACTATCTTGCTATTATCCCTACCACATCTCCTATGTTTATTGAGAATTCCCTGGCGGCATTGCCTCTGTAGACA
>JALUAR010000066.1 GCA_027050975.1 Thermodesulfovibrio sp. | reverse complement strand
TTCTTTCATTCTGTATATTCACTTTTACCACGATGGCACCTGGGAAAAATCTTCTGATCTCGTTAAGTGCTCTTTTTGCCTCTGCTCTTTTTTTAAACCTACCCACTCTTACTGTATAATACTCCGTCAGCTTCTCAATCCTGAGGTAATCAAGGAGTCTTTTCTGTAGGCGCTTTTCTATACGAGTGTATAGATTCTCTGCAATCCTTCTCTTTTTGAAACTTCCTACCTGGACAGAATAGTACAACTCTGATGCTGCGAAGGTTTGAACTGATAAGCAAAACAGGAGGAAAAACAATACTATAACACGTCCGATGCTTTTGCTATAGCGATTAATCCCCCCACCCTCCGTTTTCATTTTCTTGTCTCCAAACTATACAAGGTTAGCAAAATAGACTTATATATTTATTATGATACCAGATTTCTTAGATTTATATAACTTAAACAGCAAGATACCAGAATTAACTAGAACCTTGATTGTTATTGATCAAGGTTTATAATTCCCCTCCTGATAGCAAATTTTATTAAACCTGCCTTTGAGTGAATATTCAGATTTTCCGAGGGAATTAGCAGTTTTTTCCAAAAAAGTATATAAAAAAAATTGACAATCAGCTTATTTTGTGATATAGTTTTTATGTGTTACAGTCCACTGAGGAGTGTTTTATCATGATACCTGTTCCGCTGGAGTTCACATCTATACCAATCAAAAACAAGACCTTCGTGGATATCTGCAGTCAACCACATAGAAAGTTTCATTAATTTTTAACCCAATACGGGAAGGAGGAGGCAATGGAAAAGATATTAAGGATTGACATGGGAGCGGATGGGGGGCCAAAAGTAAAGGAGGAGCCCCTTGGAGAGTATGCAGGATTGGGAGGTAGAGGCCTGACCTCAGCGATAGTATCCAAAGAGGTGCCACCTCTGTGTCATCCTCTTGGTCCGGAGAACAAGTTCGTAATAGCCCCTGGCCTTTTAAGCGGAACACTGGCAGCCATGTCTGGAAGGATATCCGTCGGATGCAAAAGCCCTCTCACCGGAGGCATTAAGGAGGCAAACGCAGGCGGGCAACCGGCACAGGTTCTTGCCAGGCTTGGGTATGCTGCCATAGTGCTTGAGGGCAAACCAAAGGGCGATGATATCTACAAGATAGTGATTAACAAGGATGGTGTTCAGGTTATAGCAGACAACAGCCTCAAGATGCTACCCAACTATGATCTCATTGACAGAATGAAGAGTGAGTACGGAGACAATATTGCCTGTATCTCCATAGGGCCGGCAGGTGAGATGAAGATGTGTGCAGCCTCAGTGGCATGCACGGATATGGAGCTAAGGCCCACAAGGCATGCAGGCAGAGGAGGAGTAGGAGCAGTAATGGGCTCCAAGGGAGTAAAGGTGATTGTGCTTGATGATTCTGGCCTGCCAATGAGAACCCCAAAAGACCCTGATAAGTTCAAGGAGGCAAACAAGCTTTTTGTACAGGGACTTCAGCAGCATGCAGTAACAGGGCAGGCACTGCCTGCATATGGTACGAATGTTCTAACAAATATAATTAATGAGGTAGGAGGGTATCCCACCTATAACTTCAAGGAAGGACAGTTCAAGGGTGCCTCAAAGATCAGCGGAGAGACAGAGGCAGAGCTTGAGAAGCAGCGTGGAGGAGTACCAACGCATGGATGCCATCGTGGATGTGTAATCCGGTGTTCAGGGATATATCATGACAAGGACGGGAAGTATCTTACCAAGCAGCCTGAGTATGAGACTGTGTGGGCCCATGGAGGAAACTGTGGTATAGATGACATGGATGCAATAGCCAGGATGGATTTTCTTGATGATAACTATGGACTTGATACCATAGAGATGGGAGCAACGATAGCTGTAGCGATGGAGGCAGGGCTTGCCAAGTTCGGAGATGCAGAGGCAGCAATAAGGCTGATTGAGGAGGTAGGGAAGGGAACGTATCTGGGCAGGATACTTGGCAATGGAGCAGAGTTCACCGGAAGGGCCTTTGGTTTAGAGAGGATACCCGTAGTAAAAGGCCAGGCACTTCCTGCTTATGACCCCAGGGCAGTACACGGCATAGGGGTGACCTATGCAACGAGCCCGATGGGAGCGGATCATACGGCTGGGTATGCGGTGGCACAGAATGTACTCAAGGTAGGAGGAGATGTAGACCCTCTGAAGCCTGAGGGACAGATAGAGCTATCGAGGAATCTTCAGATAGCCACAGCTGCGATAGACTCCACAGGGATGTGTCTGTTTATAGCCTTTGCGATACTTGATCAGCCAGAGACGTTTCAGGCACTGATGGATATGCTGAGTGCCTTCAGTGGAGAGGCGATGACAGCTGATGACTTTATGGATTTGGGTAAAAAGATACTCACCATGGAGAGGGACTTTAACAAGAGGGCAGGTTTTACATCGAAGCATGACAGACTGCCGAGATTCTTCAAGACAGAACCTCTGCCGCCTCATAACATTACCTTCCAGGTTAAGGATGAAGACCTCGATAAGGTCTTTAACTGGTAGTATCAGAAAAGATTCCATAATTGGGAAGAAGAGAGGGCTCCAACCCCTCTCTTCTCTTTCTAAGGATCTGTGTTAAGAAACGAGAAAGATAAATCCAGGAAAGGGCTCTCTCTTGTAATAAGTAAAAGACTTATCTCCGTCTTTTCGCCTCTTCTGCAGCATGGATTTTCAGTAATAACCACCGAGGGAACAAACATCAAAGAGTTTCTCTGCTACCATTTAGGTTTTAGTCCTGAATATCTGAATGAACGCATACAGTCAATCCTCCTCAATGGAAAACCTGTGGATAATCCTGACAGGGCCACGCTTGAAGATGGTTCGACCCTTGCCCTTTCTGCCAGTATGCCGGGGCTGGTTGGAGCAACTTTACGAAGGGAAAGTATCCTTGCATCATTCAGAAGTACCATCACTCACAAAGAGAAGAACAAAACTAAAGATGGAAGACCAGCCAGAGTTACGCTTAAGCTGTTTAACCTTGTTATGAAGGAATCAGGCCCACACTTATTAAAACAGGGCATCATAGTTGAAAAAGATGAACTCATAGGTCTTTTAAAGAACCAACCATCTTCTTTCTGGGAAGGGTGTAAAGAGATATATTTGAATGGAGAGAACATCATACCAGATGAACTTTTGGAAAAGATTGAGTCAGAAGGTGAATGGATCTTTCTACAGGTAATATCACCTGAGGAGAGCTGATTCAACCTAACCGCCCGCAATCGGAGAAAACAGGGCAAGCGGATCGCCGTCTTTTAGTTTATGGTTCGGGTCAACATGCACACTGTTCACTATCCTCAACAGGGGAATACTCTCGGGAATCCTCAACATCCTCACTATGTCAGCAACAGTTGTACCCTCCTGAACCGTCATCTCCTGAATTTCAGGCCCGTATTGCTTGAGTGTTGCAAAGAGTTTCACCGTTATCTTCATGAAACTATTATATCAGATCAGGGTTGTAGCTTAAAGTCAAAAATGTGAGATAGATCATATTATAATGAATCGAATATCTATTATAATTATTCATAGGCTTATAATAAGTAAAATTACGTTTTAAAGAACAGAAATGGAACCCCATCTTTTGAAAGAAAAGGACAGGAAGGAAGGCACATCTCCTTCACCGCTTTATCCTGCAAAGCTCTTTGTTGAGGTTACTACCAAGTGTAATCTGAAGTGCAATATGTGTGTGAAGCAGACTCCAGATGGTATCATACCCGAAGGCAACCTCACTCCGGAGCTTTTCAGGAAACTTGAACCGGCCTTTCCTTATCTTGAAGCATTGATCCTGAACGGTATTGGTGAACCCCTTCTTCATCCTTACCTGGAAGATTTTATTAAGAGGGCAAAGGAACTTGTGCCAGAGAATGCATGGGTCGGATTCCAGTCAAACGGTATCCTTCTGACCGAAGATCGTGCACTCTCGCTGGTTGACGCTGGACTCGACAAGATATGTCTCTCTGTCGACTCTGTCTCTAAAGAAAACTTCAGCAGAATTCGTGAAGGTGGTAAGGTTGGAGACCTTGAAAGGGCATTCTCGGTTCTTTCAAAAGCAAAAGAGAAAAGGAATAATAAGAGATTAAAAGTAGGTATCGAATTTGTTCTCATGAAGGACAACCTCTTTGAGCTTCCTCAGACAATTCGCTGGGCATCGGAACGGGGTGCCTCTTTTGCAATTGTTACCCAGCTTCTTCCTTATGACAAAAGAATTGCCGAACAGGCTGTTTACGATACAAACACCTTTGAGGCGATATCAATATACAAACAGTGGAAGGAACGGGCAAAAAAGGAGGGAATCGACATACTCCGGTACTACGATGTCTTCATGAAGTTTTTCAAAAACAGCTATGAAGAGAGGCTCTGCAGCCTTGTTGAACAGATGAAGGCAGAAGCCCGTGCAAAGAACACAACCCTTCATTTAGAACGGCTCTTTTCCAGGGATGAGGAATGGTTCAGAAAGGTGGAAGAGGTTTTTGAGGAGACAAAGGCGATAGCCAGAGAGCAGGAAGTGGACATTATCCTTCCTGAACTGGCTCCCAAAAATAGCAGAAAGTGTGAATTTGTTGAGTCCATGAGTGCATTTGTCTCATGGGATGGGAATATCCATCCCTGCTATTTCCTCTGGCATCGCTATGTATGTTATATAGGTGGACTTGAGAAGTTTGTAAAACCCTGGATATTTGGGAACCTGAAAGAGTCTGATATCTTGGAGATCTGGAATAGAGAGGATTTCCGTGATTTCAGAGCGAGAGTCCTCCAGTATGAATTCCCTTTCTGTTTTGACTGTAGCTTTGCCCTCTGCGATTATGCACAGATGGAGGACTTTATACAGGATTGTTACACCATCAAGGTGCCCTGCGGCGCATGCCTCTGGTGCACAGGGCTTTTCCATTGTCTGCAGTAAAGAGGCAGGAAGAATAAGACGGCTGAATCAAACAAACCTTCCAGCTTATACAATTCTTACTCTCTTTTGTTCATTATTTATCCTTTCATTTAGTGGTAGCCTGACAAAAGCATAGCAGCCTCTAATCCATATTTTTTGAATCTGTCAAACATAATCACCCGTTTAATTCATTATACAGTTGCATAATAA
>JALUAR010000065.1 GCA_027050975.1 Thermodesulfovibrio sp. | reverse complement strand
AGCACTTTACGGAACTCCTTAAGGGTGATCTCCACCCCTTTAAGGAGACTTTCCAGATTGGATTCCTTAGAGGCATGCTCCAGAGCCATCTCCAGATTGTCAACCACAGTAAGAAGCTCTGATATCAAAGGCTCTGTGCCGTACTTCATCAACTCTTCCTTGTCCTTCTGAACCCTTCTGCGATAGTTCTCGAACTCTGCATAAAGCCTCAGGTACTTGTCTTTGGTCTCCTGAAGCTCAGACTCCAGTTCCTTTATCCTCTCCTCCGGAGAGGGCTCAACAGGAACAACCTCTTCATCGGTCTTCTCTTCCAGAGGTTGTTCCTTTTTTATTTCCAGTTCGGCTTTATTTCTATCTTCCATCACTTGCCTCCTTCCTCGAACATTTTACTCAGAAATCTGGCAGCTGTCTCAACAAGAGATATCACCGAAGAGTAATCCATCCTCTTGGGTCCTATAATACCAATAACTCCTGCAGGTCTGTCATGCTCATTATAAGTGGATATTATAACACTTAACTCATTCATCTCCGAGACAGGATTTTCTGAACCTATGATTACCTGCACTCCTCTGGAGTCAATTATTTTATCGATAAGTTTTATTATAGCATGTTTATCTTCTATTGTCTTAGAGATCTTTTTAATCTTCTCTATGTTTGAAAACTCCGGAAGATCAAGTATCCTCGTAAGACCAGTAATAAATACATTGGAACCATAGGTATAAAGAGCCTCCCTGCAAAGTGCAAGAGATCTCTCCATCAGATTGTCATACATCTCCTTGTCCCTGCGTAGCTCCTCTGCAAGATGTTCTCTAATCTGTTTTATTGTGTATCCTTTGAACTCCCTGTTCAGATAGTTACTGATCTTCTGCAAATCAGAAGAGGTGAGCGCCATTTCATTTTTTATAATCTTATGCTTGATAACTCCTTCATCAGTAAGGATCACAACCGCTATCCTGTCCTCTTTATAAGGAACAAGCTCTATTCTTCTCAGAATACTGCCTTCAGGACCCGGTGAAACAGCCAGACCAAGATACCTTGAAAGTGACGCCAGGGTCTTCGATGTTTCATCAAGTATGAAATCAACATCCTCAATCGGATCACTCACCTTGCTAGTTAACAGATCCAGCAGACCTTCGTTAATACCTATCTTCTCCTCAAGAATATGCTCAACATAATAACGGTATCCCTTGTCAGTAGGCACCCTTCCGGCTGATGTGTGCGGTTGACTCAGAAACCCCATATCCTCCAGATCTGCCATTATGTTTCTGATAGTCGCAGGAGAATACTGAAAGGCATACTTTTTGGTTACATACCTTGACCCTACAGGATCAGGGTTGTCAATGTAACTCTGGATTACCGCCCATAGCACCTTTTTGCTTCTTTCGTCCAGTACGTCTTCCATAATTAGCACTCCTCAAGGGTGAGTGCTAATAATTTAACAGGTTTTGGCATCACATGTCAAGTATCGAAAAGTAATAAACCAATCTCTTCAAAACCTAACAATATACTTTAAGTTAGTGGATAAATTGTCTGATTTGTTTATATTTAATTATTCCCAGTTCCAACTGTAACAAAAGACCAACTATCTACGGAAGGAGAGGTATGAGTCTTATTGCTTATTTATGCCTTTGACGCAAAGGAAGCCTGTACAGATACAGCAATAACATGAAGGTAGCAATTCCTGCGGCATTTGCTCCTATATCTTTTATGCTGAAGGATCGGTAAGGCAGGAACATCTGAATAAATTCCATAGAGACACTGTAAGTAAACACACCGGCAGAACTGGCAAGCAATCTTCTCATGTATCCTTTTGAGCCTTCGGAGCCGAATGCCTTATACACAACAGCTGTGGTTACAAGATAAAAGAGGTAGTGAACAAGCTTGTCAGATACCATTTTCGTATTCTGCGGAGTTGGAATAAGGGAGAGTATAGTAACAATCCCCAGCCAGATCACGGCCACAATCTTGTAGCGATAACGAGTCATTCCCTCCATTTCCACAGTCTGTTTTTATTTATTTTCTGTTAAAAACGCCTTTAGTTCCTTAAGAAAAAGGGCGTTTTCCCTATGAGTTCTTACTGCAATACGCAGGTAATCTTTGCCGAGTCCAACAAAATTCGAACATCTTCGTAGTAAGATACCCTTCCGCTTCATATGTTCATAAATTTCCTCTGCACGGGGGTCCATCAGTAGATAGAAGTTGATCATTGAAGGCAGAAACTCTATTGAGAGTCTCTTAAGCCCCTTTTCAAGAAAGGATTTCTCCTGTTTTATATACTCCAGAGACCTTTTCCTGTATGCCTTATCCTTAAGGGCAACAACACCGGCACGTTGCGCAAGGCTGTTTACTGTCCAGGGTTCCTTAAACCGAAGAAGTGTCTCCATGAGGTTTTCCGGAAACAGCCCGTATCCCAGTCTCAGACCACTCAGGGCATAAAACTTGGTCATTGAACGCAAGACCACGACAAAGGGGTTATTATGAATTAGGGGAATCACACTATGTTCCGGAATAAAATCTATAAATGCCTCATCCACTATCAGATAACAGCCTTGCTGCATGGCAGCCTCTGCTATCCGGAGCACCTCTTCGCGGGTCAGGACCTGTGCCGTCGGATTGTTAGGGTTGCAGAGAAAGGCCATGTCGCAGCCATCCATGTAGCGAATAAACTCTTCCGGAATAATTCCGAAGTTGTTATCCTTCCGAAGGAGAAGATAATCAATCTGGCAGTCTTCAGAACTGATTCTGACAGCCCTTTCATACTCTGAAAAGGTTGGTGCAGGAATCAGCACCTTTTTCGGTTTTATAGCCCTGGCTATCAGGTATATCAGTTCGGTGCTGCCGTTACCGCAGATTATCCGGGTTTCATCAATCCCATCATACCTTGCTATATGCCTTTTAAACCTTCTGCAGTTAGGGTCAGGATAGTGATAAAGGAGCTTCAGGTAGCGTCTTATTTCGGCTTTTATCTTTTTTGACACCCCCAATGGATTGATTGACGCACTGAAGTCAATTATCTTTCTCTCCGGTAGCCTGAGAGTTTCGGCTAAGGCGTATATATCTCCTCCGTGTTCCTTCATCGACTTTAATAATACCATGAGTACACTTTTTATTTCATTTTTTTTACAAATTATGTTATGTTTATTTATGCAAAAAATTGGTATTGAGAATCCCACGAGGCGTCAGATCGTACTTCTTTTAAAAAAGCACGGCGGAATGACCACAGAACAGTTGAGCAATGCCCTTAATATTACCCCTATGGGCATCAGACAACATCTGCTTGCACTTGAGAAAAAGGGGCTTGTCACATACGAGGTCAAAAAACAGGGTATCGGTCGACCCGGCTTTATTTATCGCCTTACAGAGATTGCTGACAGTATCTTTCCAAAACGCTATGATGAACTCCTTATGGATATCCTGAATGAGATCGAACAAAAGGAAGGCAGGAAGAAGATAGACGAAATCTTCCGCTGGAGAAAAAACAGGTTGCTGGAGGAAAGAAGGCGCCTCCTGAATCATGGAACCTCCTTTGATGACAAGATCAAGGGAATGGCCAAGATACTTGAAGATGATGGTTATCTCATTGAGCTTGATGAGGACAGAAATAGCTTCTATCTGAAGCAGTACAACTGCCCCCTTTCGCAGGTTGCAAAGGAGTATAAAGAGTGCTGTAAGTACGAGATCCAGCTTTATCGTGAGCTGCTGGAAAGGGATGTCCACAGAAATAGCTGTCTTTCTGATGGAGACAATGCCTGTATTTATGTCATACCAAAGACCGCCTAAATCCAAAAGCACCTACCATATACGGTACCTTTTGATATAAAACCTCATAACTCCGCATTGGAGAGGGGTAGTGGGAGTTGAACCCACCGGAGCAGCCTCTCAAGCAAAGGCTCCTGTACTGGTTTTGCAGACCAGTCGGGGCACCGGCCCCATTACCCCTCATCGAAATAAACAGGTCTACATTGTCCTGAAATGTACAGAGTATCTGAAGTTCTTTGGATTAAAGTAATCAAGGGCCTTTCCGTCCACCTCTGCATAGGGATACATGAAATAGTTCAGGGGTTTTTCATCCTGACGGGGATTGAAGACTATCCCTCTGCCTCCTCGTTCAAGGACTATTCTGAACTCATCAACAGCACCGAAGTAGTACTCCCTGTATGGCTCTGCATCTTTCAGGCTTAGCTTCCTGACAAGCATTATCTTCCTCACATCAGATGGATCAACAGGAACCCAACCCGTGCCCGGCAGATAAAACTCTGCCCAGCAGTGATACCCTCCTGTGATATCCTGCTCGGGCTTCTTTCCAAGCCTGAGCCCAAAAACCTCTCTTGCAGGCACACCTGCTGCCCTTGCAAGGGCTACATACACGGAGCTTATGTCCGCACACTTGCCACCTCTACTTGCAAGTGTCTGCTCAACAATACCCAGTCCGCATCCCCTTATGTTAGGGTCTCTATAGGTGTTCTCAACAACCCAATCATAGATTGCCCTTGCCTTTTCAAGAATACCCTTCCTGCCCTTCACGATATCCTTTGCAATCTCTGCAATCTTTCCGTCAGTCGGTATCCAGTAATTGGATTCAAGATATTTTCTGACCTCAGCAGGAATCTCCTCACCCTCTTCCTTAAGTCGCACCTTTCTCTCTTTTGCAAAGGCATTGAAAGAGAGACGGAACTTGTAACTATCTTTTTTTCCATCCCATTGAGCATAAAGATAAATAGCACCGCTTTTTGGCTCCCTGTAAATGGCATAATAGTCGGCATTACCATCAATCCTGACATCATCAATACGCTGATACTCATCAGACAACGGATAAGGTACCCAGAGCCTCACCTTACCGGCATCCGTACCTGCCTGAATATCAAAATTCATACTCACCTGTCCTGCCCTCTCTCCGGCCTGAGCAGTAAGAAAACAGGAAAAGATCATTACAACTACAGCAAACAGCATAAACCTCTTTCTCATAGATAACCTCCTTCAAGCATTTTTATATTTCTTTGTTCTAACAGGATCGGTCTGGAAGAATTTAATATAGAGATTGTAAATAATATGTATCGTTTTGTCAAATAGTAAAAATGGATAGGTGTGGTTATTTTATATAGATTGAGGCTATTGTTTAAGATAAATGGATTAGATACTTCATATTTACAAGAAGTGGTCTTTGAGCGGCCTCCCCTATTGTACTAC
>JALUAR010000064.1:20887-21330 GCA_027050975.1 Thermodesulfovibrio sp. | reverse complement strand
GGATGTTTTTAATTCTGTTCATTATCAGTGGAAGACGGATGCTCCCAACATTGTGAACTCAAAGGGCAAAAAACTGGGTAAGATCAACACCATTAATGACTTTTGTACAAACCCCTCCATCAGCTGGATAGCCATATTGAAAAACAGCAAGGGAAAGGTTATCGCCAATGGCTGTTCAAAGTGTCACGTAGGGCTGGGACTGAAGCCCACTGAAGAGATGACTACAGAGCAGCTTGAGAACATCGACTGTCTTATCTGTCACTCCTATAATTACAGACGTGAGGTCTACAAAACAGGCAACGGAACCCTCAGATGGCGTCCTGTGGCATGGGACAAGCCTGAAATCCTTCTTAATATCGCCCAGAATGTTATGAGACCCTCCACGGAGATGTGCCTCAGATGCCATGCAGGTTCAGGAGGCGGGTTTAACTACAAAAGGGGAG
>JALUAR010000064.1:12992-20877 GCA_027050975.1 Thermodesulfovibrio sp. | reverse complement strand
AAGCATGCCCGTGCAGAAAGGGATTTTGATGTTCATATGGGTAGCGGCATGACCTGTATCCAGTGTCACAAATTCAAAGATCATAAGGTACTTGGCAATGGCACCCAACTGGCAGGACAGGACAGACCCGGTGAGAGCAACAGGTGTGAAAACTGCCACAAGGGAGACCTTCATCGTGACTACACCCTCAACAGACATGCAAAAACAGTATACTGCACAGTATGCCATATCCCCTCCTTTGCAAAATACCAGGCAACCGACATGCACAGAGACTGGAGCAAAAAAGAGTATATACCTGAAAAGGACAAATATGAGCCTGAAATAGAGTTCAAAAAGAATGTTAGACCTGTGTATGCATGGTGGAACGGCAAAGGCCGTCTCACTCTGCTTGACGAGCCCGTTCAGGTAAAGGATGGCAAAGTGCTTATATATGAGCCACAGGGTTCGATAAATGACCCGAATTCAAAAATTTATGCCTTTAAACTCCACAGGGCAAAGCTCCCTGTAGATATGGAGACACGAAAACTTATCCCCATAAAGGTGGGAATAGTTTTTAAGAAGGGTAACACAGATGCTGCCATCAGGAAAGGTGCTATGGCATTCTTCGGTAAAAAGAATATCAAGTATGAGTTTATCGAGACTGAGCGGTACATGGGCATTTTCCATGAGGTGGCTCCTAAAGAGAAGGCCCTCAGATGTGTTGACTGTCATATGGGAGGCGACAGGCTGGACTGGAAGGCTCTTGGATATGAGGGTGACCCCATAAGATTCGGTGGAAGGAAGTTATAAAAACCCTGGGAGGGGAGATAACCTCCCCTCCCAGGCTTAGCTTATTCAAAATTCAAATCTCTTCAGACTACACTACACAATACTACTCTTTATTATTCTGTATTATTTTGGACATCAATGAGTGCCTACCTTTCCGAAGCCCCTATATTCTGTTACAATAGAAAGGCCATGTACGGATACACAGGAAAGAGTTTGAGAGTCAATCTCACGGATACCACCCACGAGATCATAGATACCCCGATGGAGTTATGCAGGGAGTTCATCGGTGGCAGGGGTCTTGGCGTCGCCCTCATAGCACCGCATATAAGAAAAGAGCCCTTCAGTGAGGAGATGCCCCTTATATTCTCAACAGGTCCTCTTGTGGGCACAGCATCACCAACCTCTGGAAGGATGTCCGTACTTTCCCGCTCTCCGCTGACCGGCACGGTCTTTGACTGTTCCGTAGGAGGCCGATTTGGTACAGAACTTAAACGAGCCGGTTTTGATTTCATATTCATCACGGGAATTTCCAGGCGTTGGACTTATCTGGAGATAACAAATCGTGAGGTGAGACTATGTGACGCAGAGCATCTGGCAGGCAGCAATATCTCTGATGTGTTTAAAGCTCTTAATACAGAAGGGGCAACTGCTGTTATAGGCAGAGCAGGCGAAAAAAGGGTCAGATACGCAGGAATTGTTTTTGACGGCCATTACCTCGCAGGCAGAGGAGGGCTCGGCGCTGTAATGGGCTCAAAGAGGCTAAAGGCAATAGTGGTAAAGGGAGATGGGAAAGTCTCGGTATACAACCCTGATGCTTTGAAGGCAGCCAGAGAGGAGATCATGCGGCTTCTGAGGGCATCACCGGCTGTATTCGGAGAGTTTGGTCTCAGTGAGTTCGGCACAGCCGCCCTTGTAGATCTGATTCATGCCCGCAGGATGGAGCCTACGGAGAACTTCCGAAAGAGCTTTTTCTCCTCCTCAGGACGTTACTCCGGTTACAGTTTCAGAAGCCTTTACAAAACCAGAAAGACCGGCTGCAGGGGTTGTCCCATACTCTGCAAAAAACAGGGAAGCTCGGGCGAGATTATACCTGAATACGAGACAGCCTCTCACTTCGGTGCCTTGAACGCGAATTCCGATCCAGAAGCAATTGTCAGGGCAAACCATCTCTGTAATGAATACGGTCTTGACACCATCAGCACAGCCGCCACCCTGGCATGTTACGCAGAGATACGAAACCGATGGTTAAGCCCGGATGAGCTTGTCGAGCATGTCAGACTTATCGGTGAACGGGAAGGCATAGGCGATACCCTTGCAGAGGGCTCAAAAAGGTATGCCGAGCAAAGTGGAAGTCCCGAACTAAGCATGTCCGTAAAGGGACTTGAACTGCCTGCTTATGATCCTCGCGGTGCCTATGGAATGGCCCTTGCCTATGCAACCTCCAACCGTGGAGGCTGTCATCTGAGAGCTTATCCCATAAGCTACGAGATCCTGAGAAAGCCTGTTGCAGTGGACAGATTCTCCTTTGAGGGTAAGGCCCGCATGGTTAAAATATCGGAGGATATGAATGCCGTGGTTGACTCCCTTACAGCCTGCAAATTCGTATTCTTTGCCGCATCCCTGGAGGAGTATGTAAAGGCAACAGAGGCTGTAACAGGGATGGAGTATGATGTCCAGAGCCTTTTGAAAACCGGTGAAAAAATATGGCTCCTTGAGAGGTGGCTTAACTGTTTAAACGGCTTCTCCCGGAGTGATGACGACCTTCCGGAGAGATTCTTCACCGAACCGGGCTTCAGAAGTGATGGCACAGAGATACCACCCATAAGCAGGGATGAATTCCGAGCTGCCCTTGAGCGATATTATCATATAAGGGGATACGACAAAGAAGGCTGTCCCGAATCTCTTGCAGAGCAGGTTGGGCACTAAAAAGAGCAGGGACCTTAAAGAGTTTCTATGAATCCAGTGTCATACTCGCCGATAATAAATCTTTCATCGCGAAGTATCTTTTTATGAAAATCTATGGTGGTCTTTATCCCCTCAATTATAAACTCATCAAGGGCACGAAGCATTCTCTTTCTTGCCTCCTCCCTGTCCCTTCCGTGCACTATAAGCTTGGCGATCAGGGAGTCGTAATTGCTCGGCACATTCCACCCGCTGTAAGCTGCTGTATCCACTCGCACCCCGGGCCCTCCCGGCACATACAGGAAATTGATCGTACCGGGAGAAGGGATAAAACTCTCAGGGTCTTCGGCATTAATTCTGCATTCAATAGCATGTCCTGAGAATTTTATCTTGCTTTGCTTCAGCTCAAGAGGCCAGCCTGCGGAGAGCTTTATCTGCTCCTTTATGATATCCACACCCGTGACCACCTCTGTAATGGGATGCTCCACCTGAACCCGGGTGTTTATCTCCATAAAATAGAGATTATCATCACTGTCAAGAATAAACTCCAGGGTACCCACATTCCTGTATTTAAGGGCCTTTGCTGCCTTCACCGCATACTCGCCGATCTTTTTTCGCAGCTTATCATCAAGCCCTGGTGCCGGAGCCTCTTCAAGCAGTTTCTGATGTCTTCTCTGGATCGAACAGTCTCGCTCTCCCAGGTGTATGACATTGCCCTTATTGTCAGCAAGTATCTGCACCTCGATATGCCGCATGCTAGAGATAAATTTTTCTATATACAGGTCACCGTTACCAAAGGCAGCAAGGGCCTCCCTCTGGGCGGTATTGAAGGCACTCTCCAGGGCTGCCTCCTCCTGAACTATCCTCATCCCCCTGCCACCACCTCCGGCTGTTGCCTTCAACATAACGGGATAGCCAATCTTCTTGCAGATTTTTTTAGCTGTCTCCAGGTCTTTTACTACCCCATCACTTCCCGGGACAACAGGTATTCCCTTCTTTTTGAGGATCAACCTTGCCTTTGCCTTATCTCCACCAAGCTTTATATTCTCAGGTCTGGGACCGATAAAGGCGATACCTGACTTTACACAGGCCTCTGCAAACTGGGGATTTTCTGAAAGAAATCCGTAACCTGGATGGATAGCCTCAGCATCGGTTATCTCTGCAGCACTAAGTATGGCAGGAGTGTGGAGATAGCTCTGCTGGGCCTCTGCAGGACCAATGCATACAGCCTCATCAGCGAGCCTCACATGCATGGAGTGTCTGTCCACCTCAGAGAAGACCGCAACAGTCCTGATACCCAGTTCCCTGCAGGCCCTGATGATCCTGACGGCTATCTCTCCGCGATTTGCTATTAGAACCTTTTTGAAAAGTTTCATCGCGGCTCTATAAGGAAGAGGGGTTCTCCGTACTCAACAGGCTGGCCGTTCTCAACAAGTATTCTTACAACCACACCATCCACCTCACTCTCAATCTCGTTCATTAGCTTCATCGCCTCGATAATGCACAGCACCTGTCCCTTCTTCACCTCCGAACCAACCTCGACAAATGGCTCTGCATCCGGAGAAGGAGCCCTGTAAAAGGTCCCCACAATCGGAGATGTTACCGTAACAAGGTGGCTGGTATCTTCTTTTTCAGCAACAGGCTCTTTTGATTCACCTGCAGCTTTTTCAACAATTTCAAATGAAGCCGGGAAATGCCTCTCCCTGCGGAGCTTAAGCTTTACTCCCTCTTTTTCTATCTGAATCTCTGATATATCCGTGTCCTTCAAAAGGTCAATTAATGCCTTAATTTCGTCAAGATTCATTTCTTAACCCTTTCTATGTATTCACCGGTCCTTGTGTCGACCTTTATTATATCACCTTCGTTAATGTGAAGCGGCACCTTTACCACAGCACCTGTCTCAAGCTTTGCGGGCTTGCTACCACCTGAAGCGGTGTCCCCCTTTACTCCTGGCTCTGTCTCAACTACCTGAAGTTCAACTGAGTTTGGCAGTTCCACTGCAATGGGCTCACCTTTATAATAAAGGATATAAACATTCATGTTCTCCTTCAGATAAAACCTTTTGTCTCCAAGCTGCTCTTCCGATATTGGCAGCTGCTCATACGTTTCATTATCCATAAAATAATACATCTTATCCTGCATGTACAGGTACTGCATCTCCTTCTCTTCAAGATCCGCCTTGGGCACCTTATCACCTGCATTGAAGGTTTCCTCGATGATTTTACCGGATTTCAGACCCTTGAGCTTTGTTCTGACAAAG
Organism: Thermodesulfovibrio sp.; assembly: GCA_027050975.1. Classification (GTDB taxonomy): domain Bacteria; phylum Nitrospirota; class Thermodesulfovibrionia; order Thermodesulfovibrionales; family JdFR-85; genus JALUAR01. The sequence continues at coordinate 15,947 of JALUAR010000064.1, read as the reverse complement.
GCACCGCCACGACCCATCTTAACATGCTGGAACTCCAGCACCTCATAGGGCTCACCCTTGAATTCTATCTTTGTGCCTCTTTTGAAGTCATTGGTTGATATCATTTCCATTCCTCCCTTTATTTATACTATCTCCAGTTTCTTTGGCAAAGTAGTCAGAACCCTGGGGCCTTTATCAGATAGATATATCATATCCTCAATCCTGACACCACCAATTTCAGGCAAATAAATACCCGGCTCTATAGTAAAAACCATTCCCTGTCGAAGAATATCTCTGCTTCTCAATGATAAACGAGGCAACTCATGTATATCAAGTCCTACTCCATGACCTGTGGCATGTCCGAAGTACTCTCCATACCCTGCCTCTGCAATAATACCCCGTGCTACAGCATCAATCTCCTTTGCCTTTTTTCCGGCCTGAACAGCCTTAATGGCCTCAGTATTTGCCTCAAGTACGGTATTATATATTTTTGTCTTCTCCTCCGTACCTTTTCCGCGAATAAGAAGGGTCCTTGTCATGTCCGAGTAATATCCGTCTGCCTCACCACCCCAGTCAATCACAACCAGGTCTCCTGCCCTGAGCCTTCTGTTGGAAGCTGTGGCATGGGGCAGTGCTGCATTCGGCCCGGAAGCAATAATTATATCAAAGGGAATACCTTTACATCCACTCCTGCGGAGGGCATCCTCAAGTCGCACTGCAATGGCCCTCTCTGTAACCCCTTTACGAATAGCTTTTCTTACCTTTTTGAATGCCTCCTCTGCCCTTTTTACCGCCTTCTTAATCGAGCTTAGTTCTTCAGTATCCTTTATAGCTCTGAAATTCTCTACAAACTCCCTACATGCAACAGGCAAGAAATCCTTCTTAAGCTCATGATAAAGGCTATAGGCTGCAGAGTACTCAAAGCCCACCCTTTTGATTCCTTTCAACCTCAGAAACCTTTTTACTTCTCGAACAAGGGAGCCCTTAGCTATAACTATTTCAGAATCTTTTACCTCTTTGTGGGATTGTTCCTGATACCTGAAGTCTGTCACAAAAAGAGAGTCATCTGAGGTTATAACCATCAGGGCTGATGAACCGGTAAATCCTGTAAGATAGCGGATATTTGACAGATTGCTTACGACGAAGGCACCAAGACGTTTTCTGGCAATATGTTCTCTTATGCCTCTTATTCTGTCCATCGGAGGTCAAAGGTTCTGTTACGGCGGGCTAAAACTCTTTTTCTATCTTTGGTACTGTTGTTCTTAAAACAAATCTTGCCTTTCCAAAATTTCCCTCAGGCTTGATAACAAGGGCAAGGTAATACTCGTCTGTGATCTTTCTCATAATAATTCCACAGGTATCCGATATAAGTGCAAACTCTCTAGCCTCTCCCAGCTGAAGATCCTTGGAGGCCATCTCGATATCTTTTATAAGAGTCGAAGCCTCCGCAGAAAGGTCGTTAAAATCTATCAGCCTCTCCTTTACATACTCCTCAACAGGAATCCCGTCCGAGGCAAGTATAATCGATGCTACTGCACCCTCTACCTTTCCTACCGCCTCTTTAAGAATCTCCGAAAAACTCATCTCGTCTTTCCTTAATCCCCTGCAGGAAGTCTTCAAGCCTGCTAACTATTATATCACTATCCTTACCCAAAAGTTTCAAGAACTGTTTCAGTTCCTCCATCTGCTGTTTTGCCTTTCTGTTTTCAGGGTCAATCCTGAGGATCTCGGTGTAAATCTCCATTGCCTTTATATACTGCTCACTCTTTATATAATCGTTAGCCTCGGCAAACATACTTTCCACATCAACTTCCCCTACCGAGACCGCATCCTTGTTAAGCGAAAAAATATCTCTGGTATCCTTTTCAATCTCCTCTGCAGCGGTGTCTGCAGACTTCGACATAAATTCATCCTCAGGAACTGAGAACATGGGGGAATCATCCGGCTGTTCCATGGGCTCTGGTTCCTCAGAGAAATCATGCACCTTTTCGTTTATAAACTGAGTAAAATCCTGATACTCCTGAAAATCAATATCCTCTTTTAATATCTCTTCAGGTGTATCTTCTTTTTCTGTCTCCTCGCTCTCTCCAAAAGTTTCATCAAAAGAGATAACATCCTCCGTTTGTTCATCCTCAAAAGATTCCTCTTCCAAAGGCTTATGAATCTCTTCTGTTACAAAGGCATCTTCCTCGGAAGGCTCTCCAAAAGATATTCCTTCGAAATCCTCTTCCTGTATTTGCTCCTCTGATGTGGCACTTATATCCTCGGAGATCGTAACAGAGGCACTCTTTAACTCATTCAGTATCTCTACGGCCTCACCGTCAAGGGGATTCAGTTCCACAACCTTTTCATAATGCTGAATTGCCTTGGCAGTATCTCCGCTTTCTTTGTATATCTCAGCAAGCTTCTTCTGTGCAAACAGGTTGTCAGGCACTGTCTCAATTACCTTCTCCAACTCTTTCCTGGCATCTTCCAGCTGACCCTTTTCAAGATAGATTTTTCCAAGCAATACTCGTGCACTTGTGTATCCGGGATGCCTGTCAAGCCCTTTCAACAACACATCTATTGCCTCATCATACATACCCTCTTTTCTATACTCCTCGGCAAGGGGCAGAAAGAGCTTTGAATCAGGGTCCTTCTGGAGTCTTGCCTTCAACTTCTCAATATCTTCCAGTCCCATCTAAACCTCCATCTTACATATGTTGTCAGTTGTCATGACATTTTTTGTCATTACAGACTTCCAAATAGTGATTCAAAATCTCTTCAGCACACAACTCCTTACTCATCAAAGGCAGATCCTTTATTGAACTCTTATCAATAATACAGACCCTGTTTGTATCTGTCCCAAAACCAGCCCCCATTAAAGTTACATCATTAAATACAATAAAGTCCATTCCTTTTTTTTTCATCTTTCTTCTAATCTTAGCAATATTCAGGCCAGTATCTGCGGAAAATCCGATGATACGAATCTTCGGG
>JALUAR010000064.1:0-12982 GCA_027050975.1 Thermodesulfovibrio sp. | reverse complement strand
CCCCTGATCTTCTGAAGAATATCAACTGCCGGTTTCAACTCTAAAGACTTTAGCCTGCCTTTGCTTATTTTCTTTTCCGCTGTTTTTTCCGGAGCAAAATCAGCAGGAGCGGCAGCCATTATTAACAGTTCTGCTCCTTCCAGATTTCTTCTGACCGCCTCAAGCATTTCCATGGTTGTTTCCACCTTTTCGAAGCTGACATTTGACGGAGGAGCCAGCATGGTGGGACCACTGATTAGAACAACATCCGCTCCCCTTGCCGCAGCCACCCTGGCCATTGCATATCCCATTTTTCCGGTTGAAGGATTGGATATAAATCTGACGGGATCTATAAACTCCCTTGTCGGACCTGCCGTAACAACTATCTTTTTTCCTGACAGATCCTTTGGAGCAAGTACAATCCTAACCTGTTCCACAATCGCTTCAGCAGGGGCCATCCTCCCTCTTCCATGCTCACCACAGGCTAACTTTCCCTCCTCGGGTGGAATCTCATGAAATCCTCTCTCCTTCAACACCAGGATATTACGGACAACCGTCGGGTTTTCATACATCCTCCAGTTCATGGCAGGGGCAAACAGAACCGGCCCCTGGAAAGCAAGCAGACTAAGACTTACAATATCATCGGCAATTCCGCTGGCTATCTTCCCTATGATGTTTGCTGTTGCAGGAGCAATAAGAAAGAGGTCAGCCTTCTCAGTAAGATGTATATGCGAAAGGGGGTCCTCAAAAATATCGGTATGAACCTTTTTTCCCGAAAGGGTCTCAAATGTTAGAGGGGAGATGAACCTGGAGGCCGCCTCTGTCATCAGAATCGTAACAGAGGCTTCCTCCTTTATTAACATTCTTGTAATGTCTGCAGCTTTATAAGCAGCAATTCCACCTGTAACGGCAAGGATTATCTCCTTATTCCTCAGACTCAAAGAGCTCATCCGGTGAAGCGGATTCGTCCTTTTCATGCATGTAGATCTGGAGGTCTTTTTCAAGCTCGGAAAGTTCTTCGCCTTCCACTTCCCGCTTACGCTCCTCAAGCACCTTACGGAAATCCAACTTTTTCAACTCCTCCTGAGCCTTTGCTGCCTCTTCTCCGATCAGGAACTCCAGCTTATTCAGGATTGCTTCCTGAATTGCCAATGTGGTCACCTTCCTGGCTTTTGTCTGTATCCTGGGCTCAGCTCCTGACGCCAGTTCCTTGGCCCTCTGTGCAGCTATATTTACAAGCCTGAATCTGCCATCGATCTTCTTTTCATCAAACTCCACAGGCAGAGAGATTATATCCATTACCTTTGCACCTCCTTGATATAATTTTGCTTTTACAAAGCTGTTACCAGCCTTTTCAGGTTAGACAATCCAATTTATTATTATAAACAAATTCGGCAAATTTTGTCTGATTCTCCCTTTGTCTAAACCTGCCAATAGAAAACGGGGCACATTACGTAAAAGGCAATGCCTACTGCCTGATTAAGCCAATCGGTTCGGTTATCTGTCACAACTGGAGAGGCCTTTAGACCAACCGGGCTTACCGTCTTTCGTACCAGTGTCACAGGAGGCTTTGTAACTGAAAGGTTTTCTCCACCCATTCATGTGGAATCTTCTCTGTTTTTAATCTCTGCGACAGTACAACAGCCTTTAGCTGCTCCAGGGCTACTTCAAGCTCGTCATTTATTATTACATAGTCATATGATCTGTATTGTTTTATCTCTTCCCTGGCCTTTTGAAGTCTTCGTTGTATTATCTCCTCGGTATCGGTCTGTCTCTTTGTGAGCCTCTCCTTTAGTACCTCCATCGAGGGAGGAAGAATAAATATAAATGTGGCATCAATCTGCTGTGCCCTGATCTGGGAGGCTCCCTGGACATCGATATCGAGGATAACATCTGTACCATTGTTGATAGTCTCAAGAAGCTTCTGCTTAGAGGTACCGTAAAGGTTACCATGGACCTCAGCCCACTCAAGGAATTCGCCCTTTCTAACCATTTCAAGAAAACGGTCTTCCTTTACAAAATAATAATCCTTTCCATCAACTTCACCAGGGCGGGGAGGTCTGGTTGTATAAGAGATGGAGTGTATAATATCTGGCATGCTTTGGATAAGCATTTTGCAGAGGGTTGTCTTGCCTGCACCTGAAGGGGCTGAGACTATAAAGATGGAACCCTTCATTCTTCCGCTTCTTGAGCCTCCTCTTCCTTTCCTATAAAACGCTGGGTAATAGTCTCGGGCTGCAGTGCCGAGAGAATCACATGGTCACTATCCGTAACTATTATCGATCTTGTTCTTCTGCCCTCTGTGGCATCAACCAGTTTGCCACGTTTTTTGGCCTCATCTCTAAGTCTCTTCATGGGAGCCGAGTTAGGGGTAACAATGGCAATCACCCTCGAGGATGATACCATATTTCCAAAGCCTATATTTACAAGTACTGGAGATGTGTCTCTCTTCATTATTCCTCCTTCGCTGTTATGAGTCTCTGTCATGAACAGATTACTGAATATTCTGAACCTGCTCCCTTATCTTCTCGATATCCGACTTTATTTTAACAACCAGATTGGATATTTCATACTCCGAACTCTTTGAGCCTATGGTATTAACCTCTCTGAACATCTCCTGCAGTAGAAAATCCACCTTTCTACCTATTATACCACCTTTCGTGAGTATTCTCTCCATCTGTTTTAGATGACTTTTGAGCCGCGTTATCTCCTCTCTGATGTCAGCCCTTTCCGCCAGAAAAGATGCCTCCTGGATAAGCCGAGTATGATCAATCTCTATCTCTTTCAGAAGCTCCTGGAGCCTCTCTTTAAGAGAATTGTATTTCTGGTTCAGAAGATCCGATGCCTTCGACTCTATCTCCTCCACCTTCTGCTCTATACTCCTGAGAAGCTCCATAATATCTTTAACAAGGTGTCTGCCTTCGGAGATTCTCATCTCTTTGACCTTATCCATCGCCTTTCTGAAGGCATTGAACAACTCTTCCGAGTCAAGTTCCGGCTCCTGGATAAAAACCGCATCCCTGAACCAGAAGAGATGATTCAGAGAGGGAGGCTCCTCCAGCAACAGACTCTGCTGGATATTGTCAAGGGCTGTCAGGATCTGACGAGCAACATTCTCTTTTATTGCAATTTTCAGGTCAGCCTTCTCCGTAAGGTTTATACTGATATCAAGCCTTCCCCTTGAAAACTCCTCTTTAATCAGTGCCCTGAGATCCATTTCATAGGGAGAGAGAAACTTGGGCATCTTGAAATGGATATCGAGAAAACGGTGATTAACCGAACGAATCTCTACCCGGAAACCACCTTCCTCAGCCTCACCGTAACCGGTCATGCTCTGTATTTCCATCTCTTGCTCCATAAAATAAAACTTTATTTACACCATTTACACCCAAATCCGACAGTAACAATAACTAACAATCGCCACTGCTTTGAATCCTCATCACTGGATTTGGATTACATGAAAACAGCAGTTAATTATACCAGAAACTTTATGACGAAATGTTAAAATATTCATCATGAGCATACTGCAAGAGATTGTAAGAAACAGAAGAGAACAGATCAAAGAGCAAAAGAGCCGTACTCCCCTGAAAGAGCTAAAAGGGATGGCTGATGATGCACCTCCTGTGAGGGATTTTCTTCAGGCAATCAGGCGTCCGCCCGGCCAGAGAATCAGATTCATTGCAGAACTCAAAAAGGCATCACCATCAAAGGGACTTATCAGAGGTAACTTTCAGCCAGTAGAGATTGCAAAGATATACGAAGAAAATGGAGCATCTGCAATCTCTATTCTTACAGAAGAGCAATACTTTCAGGGCCGTCTTGGCTACATAGCTGATGTAAAGGCTGAAGTAGAACTTCCCCTTCTAAGGAAAGACTTTATTGTGGATGAGTATCAGATTTATGAGTCCCGCGCTGCCGGTGCAGATGCTATTCTTCTGATAGATGCAATTCTAAGCCTTTCTCAGGCCGAGGAATTCCTTCACCTGGCCAATGAACTCGGCCTCTCCGTCCTTTACGAGGTCCATACCCTGAAGGAGCTTGACAGGGCAATCCTTCTCAACGTTCCAATCATTGGTATCAACAACCGTAATCTGAAGGACCTCAGCATCGATCTTAACACCACTTTACAGCTGATCCAGGATATTCCCGATGACAAAGTGGTGGTAAGTGAAAGCGGGATTAATACAAAAGAGGATGTCAGATTCATCGCCTCCCACCGTGTAGATGCAATCCTTATAGGCACCGCCTTAATGCGCGCTGCAGATATAGGGGAAAAGATAAAGGAACTGTTTTCTTGACCGTGTTTAGAGAAGCATTATGGAACATATGCCCTGTGCCAGGAGGGTTTGATCAGGACGCCCGGCCTTTTTTAAGATACTTTAAAGACTCTGCCCCTTACCCGAGCCTGTAGCTAACTGGAAAGGCATAAAGCCTTAGCCTGACGGTTTGATGAGGACGGCGTAAGGGTACTGAATTGTTTCCTGGCTGCAGGGGTTAAAAATGCTCCTGCTTCTGGCCAGTGGTTGAAAGATGTATTTGGCTTACTGGCTATCAAGCCACTATAAGTGTTTGGTGCAGAATTTTATTCTGATGCCGCTTATGGAAACTAAGTCAGAATCTGAAAGAATCTTTAAAGAACATTTAAGGAAATTATTTATAAATTTCCCTCAGGGACGCTTTTTCTTCTTGACAATCGGAGGCCTTATAAGTGTTAGGACATATTAATTTATCATTATCCACAGATTCTGGATTAGCATAAATGCAAGCCTGACGGCACAATGAACCTGTCTTGATTTTAAGAGGTTTAAGATTTGTGAGATGGGTTCCGCTCCCTCCGAGCACCTACTTCTCATTCCCTCCTATCTGCACTTTTCAAATTGGCCAAATTATATCTCAATTAAAAATTTTGTGTCAATAGTGATTTTAAATGAAGGGGGATGAGAAAAGAAACCATTGAAAAATGATAAACTTCGCTTCTGAATAACACAGGCACACTGGAAATTTATTTTTCAGAAAAACAAAAGGGCAGGTCGGGAGACCTGCCCTCTGAATATGGTCATTTGTTGTTTTTTGAGAGTTTTAGAACAGTCCCTTAACCCTGCCTGTCTCTACATCCACATCTATCCTTCTGTATGCAGGATCAGAGGATGTACCTGGCATCAGCTTGATATCACCAGCCACAGGCACCACAAATCCAGCACCCTTGTAAACAAGAACATCCCTCACAAAGAGCTTCCATCCCTTTGGCACACCCTTGAGGTTGGGGTTGTCACTGAGACTCAGGTGAGTCTTGACCATACAGGTGCCAAGCTTGCTGAGTTCAGGGTCATCCTCGATTACCTTCAGTTTCTGTGCTGCCTGTGGTGCAAACTCAACGCCATCAGCACCATATACATTCTTTGCTATCATCTCTATCCTCTGCCGCTGTGGCACATCAATATCATAGAGGAATTTGAAGTCATTGCCCTCCTCACAGGCATCAAGCACTGCATCGGCAAGCTCAAGGGCACCTTCACCACCCTTTAGCCAGTGCTCGCTCACTGCCACGCGGGCACCTGCCTCTTCAGCTATCCTTCTTACAGCAGCAATTTCATCCTTGGTATCAGTGTAGAAGGCATTTATACATACAACAGGGTTGATACCTGCCTGTCTTACTGTATTGATATGATGAACAAGGTTTGCACAGCCCTTCTCAACCCACTCAACGTTTTCTTCACTGTACTCTTTAGGAATTGGTCTTCCCGGAACAGGCACAGGCGCTCCGCCATGGCACTTCAGTGCCCTGATTGTTGCAACAATCACTGCTGCATGAGGTTTAAGCCCTGAGAATCTGCACTTCAGGTTCCAGAACTTTTCAAATCCGATATCCGCACCGAATCCACTCTCTGTTATATGGTAATCAGCAAGCTTCAGACCCACCCTGTCAGCAATGATTGAGGACTGACCAATTGCTATGTTTGCAAATGGCCCTGCATGTACCAGCACAGGCTGACCCTCTATTGACTGCATGAGGTTTGGATTCAGTGCCTCAACCATCCATGCTGTCATTGCACCTGCAACCTCAAGGTCTTCAGTGGTTATGGGGTTGCCCTGCTTGTCATAGGCAACAACAATTTTACCCATCCTTTCACGGAAGTCCTTGAGATCCTTTGCAACTGCAAGAATAGCCATCACCTCAGAAGAGACAGCGATGTCAAACCTGGACTCCATCATGAAGCCGTCCATCTTTCCGCCGATGCCAATGATTATTTTCCTCAGAGCCTGGGCACAGAAATCAATTATCCAGCCCATCTGGACATTTCTGGGATCTATGTTTAGTCTTTTAAGATTTCTCTTTGCAAGCTGTTCATCATTGTAGTTGAACTCATGCTGCATTCTCGCGGTAAGGGCAACCATGGCCAGGTTATGAGCATTCATGATTGCATTGATATCACCGGTAAGTCCGAGGGAGAATGGAGTAAGAGGAATGCACTGTGAAAGTCCACCACCTGCTGCTGAGCCTTTGATATTCATTGTGGGGCCGCCTGAGGGCTGACGGATTGCAGCCATCACATTCTTGCCCCTTTTGCCCATTCCCTGCAGAAGTCCTATGGTCGTGGTCGACTTTCCTTCTCCCAGAGGAGTGGGAGTAATGGCTGTAACATCAATGTACTTCCCATCAGGACGATCCTTCAGACGCTCCACCACGCTTTTGTAATCGATCTTTGCCACATAGTGGCCATGTGGAAGAAGCTCTTCCTTCTCAAGCCCCATCTCTTCGGCAAGCTGATACACGGTTTTCATGTTCTTCTCAGCTGCCTCTGCTATCTCCCAGTCTGCATGCTTTGTTGGATCAAGTGGCATAACAACCTCCTTACAGTTTGTTATTAGTTATAGTAGTTATTAGTTACTGGTTATTAGGTGATTGTTGCGCTTTTTTCTTTACTGAACTTATAAAACTATCTAACTTTTTTCGAAGTAAGTCTAATTTATCCGTTAGTTGACCATATCTTGTTCCCGACAAAAACCCCCGTTCATATAATATTTCAATCCATTGCTTGCTTTCCCATAAAGATCCCCTTGCATTGTAGCAGAACTTGACAGAGTCAAGATAATGGTATCTCCCTCAGCTATATTTGCTCCAATTGAATCTGTAGACCGTAATACCTGACTTCCCATGGTGTATTTTAAATCTCCATCCATCTCTTCATAGACTTTCAAGATTAATCTGCTTAACTGCCTGGAAATCTTATATACTTCCAGCTCCTATAGCTCCACTCATCACCCAATAACCAATAACCAGTAACCTAATAACTTATCAACACCTTGACCAGTTTATCATTCATCTCATGGACATTCTTGCTTGCAACCCTGGCAATGGTCTTCATTATCTTATACATTGTGCCGGGATGGTTGTCCTCAAGAAACTTAAAGTCCTCGGTCTTTATCAGGTACAGTTCCGTATTCTCAATGGCAGTAGCATTTGCACCGTGAAACTTTTTGTCCTCCACCACGGAAAGCTCTCCAAAAAACCGTCCGTCCGTAAGCACTGCAAGAGTCTGCTTCCATCCATCAGGGGTTACCTTTGTTATCTCCACCTTTCCTGACTTTATCAGATAGATGCCAACCGTGGGATCACCCTCCTTGAAGATGGTCTTTCCCTGGGGAACACTTTCCTCCCTTATTCTCTCTGCAATCACCTCAAGTTCATTGTCAGTAAGGGAGTGAAAAAGTATCTGGGATTTAAGGTCAGATATGTTTACCATCTTTGCCTCCAGTATAGCAATTTAAGACACACAAAGCTAATCCTTATTTATACCTCGAAAAGAATACCATAAACCAATATTATAAGTCTATAATTTTTCACAATATATTAATCTTCCCTGCGGCAAGACCGCATGGAATCTAATGTAAGGAAATATTTTTTATAATATTCGCTCGCTTGACCCCGTGGCAAGACCACGGGGAATACGCTCGCTGTCCATTTAAACTTTTGTAATCTTCACAGCACAGACCTTCAATTCAGGAATCTTGCATAAGGGATCAAGGGCCTCACTGTTTGTAAGGATATTTGCAGCAGCCTCCTTAAAGTGGAAGGGAATAAATACAACCCCCCTGTCAGGTCTTCTTGAAACCTTTGCCTTAAGTCTTATCTCTCCTCTTCTTGAGGAGACCCTCACCATGTCCCCATCCTGCAGCCCGAGAGTTACTGCGTCATCAGGATTTATCTCAATGTAAGGCTCACCTGCCACTGTTTCAATAGCCTTTGCTCTTCTGGTCATGCTGCCTGTGTGGTACTGAAAGAGCATCCTTCCGGTGGTCAAAACAAAGGGATAATTCTCGTCAGGCTCCTCATATGGTGGTCGGTATTTAACCACTGTAAATCTTGCCTTCCCACGCGGAAAGCCTCCTTTAAAGAGATACTTGGTCCCCGGATGGTCAGTGGTGGGGCAGGGCCACTGAATACCGCCCTTTTCTAACCTCGTGTAAGTAATGCCGGCATAGGCAGGCCATGCCATGCCAATTTCCTGAAAAATCTCATCCATGCCGCTGTATCTCATATTATACCCGAGCCTTTTGCTCAACTGCATGATTATCCAGGTATCCTCCCTTGCCATGCCAGGAGGTTCAACAGCCTTTCTCACCCTTTGAACCCTTCTGTCTGTGTTCACAAAGGTCCCTTCCTTTTCAGCAAAGCATGCCCCTGGCAGCACCACATCTGCAATCTCCGCAGTCTCGGTCATGAATATATCCTGAACAACAAGAAATTCCAGTGATTTGAATGACTTTATCGTATGACTCACATCAGGGTCGGTCAGCACGGGATTTTCACCCATTATGTACATTGCCCTGAGTTTCCCCGCCTCTGCAGCATAAAGCATCTCAGGTGCTGTTAACCCGACCTTCTCTGAAAGTTTTACACCCCAGAGCCGCTGGAATCTCTCTCTTACTGCGGGATTGTCCACCCTCTGATATCCGGGATACATGGAGGGCATACAACCCATATCAGATGAGCCCTGGACGTTGTTTTGCCCCCTCAGGGGGTTTACCCCCGTTGCCTCGCGACCAAGGTTTCCTGTCATAAGAGCCAGGTTTGCTATACAGAAGACATTGTCAGACCCATGGCTGTGCTGTGTAATACCCATTGTGTAGTAAATCCCCGCCCTTTCTGCCTGGCCGTACAGCCTTGCAGCCTCTATTATTTTCTCCTTGGGAACTCCGGTAATACGTTGTCCCACCTCAGGTGTATATTCCTCAAGATTTTTTATAAACTCCCGATCAAAGCCCTCGGTCATGGTGACTATAAAATCCCTGTCCACAAGGTCTTCCTTCAGTATTACATGCATCATGCTGTTCAGTAGTGCCACATCAGTGCCAGGACGTTGCTGTAACCACAAATGGGCAAATCTCACCATCGGAACCCTTCTTGGGTCAGCCACAATCAGTTTCGCACCTTTTCTCACCGCCTTTATCATCCTCAGGGCAAGAACAGGGTGGTTTTCCTTTGTATTAGACCCGATCACAAAGAGCACATCATTGTTTTCAATCTCAGGAATCGAGTTCGTCATTGCTCCCGAACCAAACACTGTGGCCAGACCGACCACGGTAGGACTGTGTCAGTAGCGGGCACAGTGGTCAATATTGTTTGTGCCAATGGCCGCCCTGAAGAACTTCTGAAACAGATAGTTATCCTCCACCGTACATCTTGCGGAACTCAGCCCTGCCAGCGCATCCGGTCCATACCTTTCCTTTATCTCCTTAAACCTCTCTGCCACATAATCCAGGGCCTCATCCCAGGAGACCTCTACAAAACGACCATTTCTCTTAATAAGGGGACTCTTCAGCCTGTCAGGATGATTAATGAATTTGTAGCCAAACCTGCCCTTGACGCATAGATACCCCTCGTTGAATGTGTCGGGTGAGGATGTAACCCTTACAACCTCGTTGTTTCTTACATGAAGCGTTATATTACAACCGCAGCCACAATAGGGACAGACGGTATCCACTTTCTTTATGTTCATCTGCCGGCCACGGGCAATCCAGTCCTTACCAACAAGTGCCCCTGTGGGGCAGACCATAACACACTGTCCGCAAAACTCACAGTCAAGGTCGTGCTCAAAAGGCGGGCAGACCTTGAGGTCAAACCCCTTGTAGGCAAAGTCTATTGCACCAACACCTTGCACCTCATCGCATATCTTTACACATCTTCCGCACTGGATGCACTTTTCCATCTCTCGCTCTATAAAAGGATTGCCATCGCGCTTTTTGTACATCCTCTTTTTACCCTGAAATTTAGGGTATCTTATCTGGTAAAGGTAGGCAAGTTCCTGGAGTTCGCAATCTCCTGCCTTCTGGCAGACCATGCAATCATAGGGATGGTCACTGAGAATAAGGTCAATAATATCTTTACGAAGCTCCTCAACATAGGGAGAGTTGGTAATAACTGTCATGCCCTCCTCTACAGGGGTGGCACAGGAGACAACTGCTGCACCATCAACCTCAACCAGACAGACCCTGCAGGCCCCAGTAATGCTTATCTTCGGATGATAACAAAGGGCAGGAATATAGATTCCAAGAGCCTTTGCCGCCTCAAGTATGGTTGTACCCTCCGGCACCTCTACTGAAACACCGTTAATGCTACATCTGACCATCTTTTTAGTCAATGAAGTTTCCGGCATAATAAACTACTCCTTTTTTATGGCCTTGAATTTACATGCCTCAAAGCAAACCCCGCACTTTACGCAGAGGGCCTGATTTATGGAGTGCGGCATCTTTCGTTCACCTGTAATTGCCCCTGCAGGACAGCGCCTGAGGCATACACCGCAGCCTTTGCAGAGGTCTTCCAAAATGGTGTATGTAATCAATGCCTTACACACCCCTGCAGGACAACGTTTTTCCTTTATGTGAGCAAGATATTCCTCACGAAAATGGGTGAGGCTCGTAATAACAGGGTTTGGTGCGGTTCTTCCAAGGCCACACAGGGATGCCGTGCTCATTATAGCGCTGAGACGCTCAAGTGCCTCAATATCCTTCATACTGCCCCGTCCCTCCGTTATCTTTGTGAGAAGTTCGAGCATCCTTGTGGTACCCAGTCTGCAGGGTACACACTTGCCGCATGACTCTCGCTGGAGAAATTCGAGGAAGAATCTTGCTACCGAGACAATACAATCCGTCTCATCAAAAACAACCATTCCACCCGAACCGATAATGCTTCCCACTTTCAGGAGGTTTTCGTAATCAAGCCCCATATCTATCATGGACTCCGGAATCAGCCCTCCCGAAGGCCCACCAACCTGTATGGCCTTTAGTCGTCTGTCCTCCTCAATTCCGCCACCTATGCCATAGACAATTGTTCTGAAGGATATACCCATTGGCACCTCAACAAGGCCATTGTTTCTAACTTTACCCGATAGGGTAAACACCTTCGTACCCTTACTATGCTCCGTACCAATAGAGGAAAACCAGACCGCACCCTTACCGATTATTATGGGTATGTTTGAAAATGTCTCAGCATTATTTATAATGGTCGGTTTTCCCCAGAGCCCTTTCTCAGCCGGATAGGGTGGCCTGAGCCTGGGCATGGCACGTTTGCCCTCAATGGTCTCCATAAGGGCTGTCTCCTCTCCACAGATGAATGCCTCGGTGCCAAAACTGAACTCTATATTGAAGTTAAATCCTGAGCCGAATATATTTTCTCCCAGAAATCCTCTTTCCTGTGCCTGGGCTATTGCATTTCTTAATCTCTCAACAGAGAGGTGATACCTCTCCCTGATGAATATATAGCCCTGCGATGCACCTATTGCATAACCGCCTATTATCAGGCCCTCAATGATTGCATGGGGGTTACCCTCAGCAAGAGCACGGTTCACCTCACCGACATTACATATAATGTATCGTGTCTTTTCCTTCTGTGCCCTGCATATCTCCCACTTAAGCCCGGTCAGGAATCCACTGCCGCCCCTGCCTCTAAGGCCTGAGCGCTTCACCTCCTCTATAACATCCTCAGGTGTCATCCTGGTAAGGGCCTTTTTCAATGCCCTGTAGCCGTTCATCTTGAGGTAGTCGTCAATGTTTTCTGGATCTATAACACCACAGGGACCAAGGACTATCTTGTACTGCCTGCTTGTAAACTCGGCATAATCCTCCTTTACGGTCCATTCATCTACAGGGTTTCCTTCAAGGAGATGTTCCTTAACAATCCGTTCGACCATGGAGGGTGTAACATTCTGGTAAGTGGTATGCTCTCCGTTAATTATTACGTCCACAAGGACATCCCTTGAGCAAAGCCCTCTGCATCCCACCTTTTTGACAGAGCACCTGGTACCAACCCTGGCATCCAGATGGAGCCTTTCTATGTGCATCTTAAAGAGGGTGAGTACCTTCTCTCCTCCGGAAGCCTTACCCGATGTGCCAAGGCACACCCTTATCGATATCTGGTCATCAGCCATTCTAGTACCCTATGAACTCTTCCTCATCAGTGTATCCCTTAATCAGTTTTGATAACTTTTCTTTGTCCATATTACCATGGACCTCTTTATTTACAAGCACTATGGGTGCAATGTTACAGGCACCGATACATGTTGCCTCCTGCAGGGTAAATCTGAGATCCTCAGTGGTATCTTCACCTTCTTTAAGGGAGAGGAGTTCTCTTAGATGTTCAATCAATTGCTCGCTGCCCTTTATGTGGCAGGCTGCCCCGCAGCATACCGTAATGGTATTCTTTCCCTTGGGTTTCATCCTGAAGTGGGAATAAAAGGTGGCAATCCCGAAAAACTTTGCCGGAGGGATGTCCAGACGCCTGGAGATCTCATAAACCACATCTTCAGGGATGTAGCCATAGACAGAATCAATATCCTGAAGGATGGAAATAATATTGATCCTGTCTTCCGGCTGTTTCTTAATAATCCTCTCAATGGTATCTTCCAATGAAGCCTCCGGACTTTTGTTTTTTAGCGCCATAAGCTATCGGGACAGAAGTTTTCTGGCTTCTACAGCTCAAATTACATAAGGGTAACATATTAAG
>JALUAR010000063.1 GCA_027050975.1 Thermodesulfovibrio sp. | reverse complement strand
TATCTACATGCTGTGATGCCTCCTGAGGCATCCATGTGGCATGGAATCCTCCCATTACGGTTTTTACTCCTCTTTTTCTGAACTCGGCAGCTATTTTGTATGCCCTTGGAGCAAGAGGTGTAAGAGCGGTTATGCCTACGAGGTCCACATCTTCATCAAAATCAATCGGCGCTACATTCTCATCTTCGATCCTCACCTCCCATTCAGGAGGTGTTATTGCTGCCAGAGTGGTAACACTGAGATAAGGAAATCGGAAAATGAGATTCTTCCAGATACTACGTTCCGACCAGCCTGGTATTATCAGTTTAAGCCTCATAAGACCTCAAAACAATACAGATATTGGTTCCTCCGTGAGAAAATCCGTTAACGAGTACTTTGCCGATCTTTTCCTCTTTTGTATGCAGATTATAATTGATTCCCTCCAGTTCGGCAGTGGTAAGTCCCCAGATGGGAGGAATAATACCATACTTTATAAATAGTGCTCCACCTGCTATCCGTAGAACTCCCCCTCCCATCCAGAAGCCAACGGATGAGGTTATGGAGGTTACAGGCACCCTCTCGCCAAACACCTCCCTGATTGCAGAAGCCTCCAACCTGTCAAGCTGGACTGTGGAGTTTGCCGATGCTATGATCAGATCCGGAGCAGCTGCCTTTGTGGCCTCCTTCATTGTTTCAGCCATAGCCTCGGAACAGGAGTAGTTTAATCTCTCTACAGCATCAGACCGCATAGAGAAGGAGTTTATGAGTCCGTATATTTTTGCTCCCCTTTTGGTTGCATCATCAAGTCTTTCCAGGACAACCGTGGCTGCACCCTCGCCAGGGACAATTCCGTCCCTTGAGATGTCGAAAGGGCAGAGTCGTTCCGATTTGGAAAGTACCCTGAGGGTTGTAAGCCCCTCTATAAAGGGCTCTGTCAGTTCGTCCACGCCGGTAACAACTACGGCATCTGCATTGCCCTGTCTGAGCAGTTCTGCTCCATAATACAGGGCATGCTCTCCCGAACAGGCTGCTTCACTAAAGGTGGTATTAGGTCCTTTCAGCTTCAGATGAATTGAGATATGAGCTGCGGCAATGTTCTGTACTGTTTCAGGAAAGAGCATGGGGTTTGTCTCCTCAGGTCCCCGCTGAAGAAGTCCCAGATAAAAGGCATCGGTGCTGCTTACGCTTCCAAGGCCGGTTCCCACAATCACACCTACCGATTCAGGGTTGTATCTGTCTCCGATTTCCGAATCCTGCCATGCCTCAATTGCAGAAACAAGGCCAAGCTGAGAGAATCTGCTCATTCTTCGGACCTTCATGGCCGGTATGTATTTTTTAGGAACGAAACCTTTGACCCTTCCCACAAGAAAGTCCCTTCCAAGTGCAGAGAGGGACATTCTTTCAAGGGCCTGTCCTCTTGTAATGCCCTTTATAAAGAGGTCCTTTCCCACACCGTGGGCACTAACGATCCCTATGCCTGTTATCGCTATCATTTTTATCTTACAGGATACTGCCACCCTGCATAAGTTCAAACATTCTCCTCAGGACAACCTCCTCAAAATCAACGCTGTATTATTCCCTCCGAAGGCTATGGAGAGACTTAAGACCGTATCCACCCTTTTGGATCTCGGTTCTGGCACATAGTCAAGGTCACATTCGGGATCCGGCTCCCTGTAATTTGCAGTAGGAGGAATCACTCCTTCTTTTATCGGCAAAAGCGAAGCCACTGCCTCTACCGCACCAGCTGCGCCCAGGCAATGGCCTATCATTGACTTTGTGGAGCTTACGGGTATCTCATAGGCCCTGTGGCCAAAGAATGCCTTAATGGCAGCAGTCTCGGCAAGATCATTTGCAGTGGTGCCAGTGCCATGGGCATTAATGTACTCAATCTCATCCCTGGTGCAGTCTGCCATTCGAAAGGCCATCTGCATGGCTCGCTGGATGCCGCTACCATCCGTTGCAGGCTGTGTCACATGGTAGGCATCTCCCGATATTCCGTAACCAAGCACCTCTGCATAAGGTCTCATTCCTCGACTCAGGGCATGTTCATACTCCTCGAGAATGAGTATCGCTGCCCCTTCACCAAGGGATATCCCTTTTCTGTTTTTGTCAAAGGGTCTGCAGGGGAGTTCATCCACTGCCCTGAGGGAGTTGAATCCCGAAAAGGTTGTTTCGGAAAGAGATTCGGCTCCGCCTGTTATTACCAGATCGCAGAGGCCGTTTTTTATCCAATCGGCTGCATACCCTATGGCAGTTGCCGAGGAGGAGCAGGCTGTGGAGATGGTTGTTTTCGGTCCTTTTACACCGGCCACCATACCAAGAATGTCCGTAAAGGTATATGTGGCAAAGGGAAACAGAAGTGACGGAGGAGCTTTGCCCTTTTCCTTCTGTGTTCTTCTGAAGAGTTCCGTACTCAAAAGCCCCCCTGAGCCACCACCGATACAGACTCCTATCCTGTCGGGAGAAAGTTTTAGTTCGTCAAATCTGCAATCCTTCCTTGCCTCGTTCCATGCAACCAGGCCGAGTAGGTCGCACCTTGACAACCGACGTATCCCGTTGGTCTGAACAGGTGGAATCTCACTTATCTGTGCAGCAAGTTTGCCTCTGTAGCCGGAGGTATCAAAGAGGGTTACCTCACCGATACCGCAGAGCCCATTGGATAACGAGTCCCAGTACTCTTTCAGATTCCTGCCAATTGCCGTAATAACACCTATGCCTGTAATAACAGCCCGTCTCATTAAAAACACCTTGTTTGATTAATGTCTTCTTACCTTTATCCCCTCTGGCACCTCTGTACTAAAAAGTTCATCCGGCAGATGGGGATTGAGCTTTCTGTTTTTGAACAGTATAATCGTGCTGTCTCCTCCACTTTCTCTCAATTCCACTTTCAGAGGAAGCCCCCTGTTGTCTATCTCCACGGTAAGTTCGGTTAATAGCGATCTTCTTTGAATAGGTTGCAGTTTGATTACATATCTGTTGTTTTCTCTCTTTATATCTTTTATATCATAATGGTTCATTAATAGTTCAACACTGAAAGGTCCCGGAAGCAGGGGCAATGAGCCGGCCTCAAACAATTCCGCCTCCTGAAGTCCTTTGTAATAAACCAGCACAGCCCTGCCATCGGATACGATCCTCATACCGTCTTCGTAATCCCAGAGAAATGAGTTCGGTGACTTAAACAGGAATCTTCCCCTGCTTTTTATGGCTTTCTCAAGCAAGGATGTATGTTTTTCCTGCACAAACTCTGCTTTCATACTCCTGACATTCCGCTGTAGATCAACAAGTTCCTTTATAATCTTTTCTTCTGCCCTTGCTCCGGTAACCGTAAATGTCAGAACCAGCAGAGTCAGCAGTAATCTAAACATATCCGGTCCTTTCACAGGACAGTTTTCCTTAACTGCCAAGAGCACTCGACCATTTACCACAATTGTCACCCCATCGTGCTATTACACTCTCTCCGTCGCTTACCTCAATCACTCCGCAGGTATTAGGACAGTCATCACAATAGAAACTCGTACTTACAAGTCTGTGGCGGGCAAGACTGAACCCCCTGAATCTGCTCTCCGGGGGGGTTGTCTCCAGTGCCAGAAGTGCCGCTCCTATTGCTCCCATTATATTATGATGTCTTGGTACTATAATCTCCTTGCCAAGCTCTCTTTCAAAGGCTGCCCTGATTCCCCTGTTTGCAGCCACACCGCCCTGAAAGAGTATGGGCTCTCTTAACTCCTTTCCTCTGGCGAGATTGCTGAGGTAATTTCTCACCAGGGCCTCACAGAGGCCAGCCACAATATCCTCAAGGTTGTGGCCCATCTGTTGTTTGTGTATCATATCCGATTCGGCAAAAACAGTGCATCTTCCGGCTATTCTCACCGGAGCGTTTGCATTAAGTGCTATGGAGCCGAGTTCCTCTATTCTGAGGCCGAGCCTCAGGGCCTGATGTTCAAGGAAGGAACCGGTTCCAGCAGCACATACGGTGTTCATTGAGAAGTCCACAACAACACCGTCTCGAATAATAATAAGCTTTGAGTCCTGACCTCCGATCTCTATAACGCTCTGTACCTTGGGATAGTGTCTTATGGCAGCTACGGCATGGGCTGTGATCTCATTCTTAACCACATCGGCACCAATAAGGTGGTCAACAAGCCCTCTGCCACTACCGGTGGCACCGACACCGAGCACCCTTGGAGAGAGGTCGTTATAAAGGTCGGAAAGGGCTCCCTGAAGAACCCTTATGGGTTGGCCCTGAGTCTTGCGGTAGGTGCTCCAGAGCACCTCAGCCTCTCTGTTTATAAGGACCAGCTTGGTTGTAACAGAACCAACATCTATCCCGAGATAGCCTTCCATATTAGAGTCCTCCCTTCTTCCTTCTCCTTTCAAGCAGGTCAACGAATGCCTCAAGCCTTGTCTGGAGATTCGCCTCTGACACATGCTCGTCAAAGGTCAGTGAAAGCACCGGATAGTTAAGGTCTGAACTGATCCTGTGCAATATTGTAGAGGCCACCAGTTCAGGCATACATGTAAAAGGCATTATATGGATGACTCCGTCTATACCCTCTTTGTAAAACTTTATTGTCTTGCCAACACTTTCTATACTTTCGCCACCAGAGGGATATCTGAGGTACGGGTATGCCCATTTTTTCGCCATCTTGTTCTGGTTCGGCCTGAAGGGTTTGAAGCGGAACCTGTCATTAAGCCAGTCACTGAGCCAGACTCCGCGCACAACCTCAACCCCCATGCGTGCAAGCCTCCTCTCCACATCCATATTTGCGAAGGGTTCAATAACAACAAAGATCTCTCCCAGAATGCCTATCCTCAGGGGACGGGCTCTTTTGTCGGTCTTTACATCACGGAAGATCCTCTTTACCTTCAGCCATGCCCTGAGCAGGCTTGTATAGCTTGTAGCATCCTCTATTATTTTCAATCCTTCACGGAATGCCCTGTCAGTTTCACCATTGTTAATCTCTCTGGGCTTGGTCTTAAAGTAGAGTGCCTCTAACTTATCAAAGGCGGCCATTCTTATCAGTATCAGATAAAACACCCTGTAGGCATCCCACTTTGTCTCTATATCACTTATATCTTTAATGGTCTTGATCATGTCTGAAAGGCTATCAGGATTGTCTGTTCTTGCCATCTGGAACCTGTACCCAAGCCCTTTAAGTATCTCCGCTTGTATCACTCCGTAGTAGCCAAATCTGCAGGGACCATACCCTCCGGGCATCAGAATGGAGTCCACTCCCTCCTCAAGGGCCTCTATCATGTTTCCAAGATTTATCTTAAATGGTAGACATGCATACTCTGGAGAATGCCTCACCCCAAGGTTCAGGGTCTTCTTTGTTGGCCGTGGTGGTGGATGCATCTGTACCCCGTGTTCCCTGAGCACCTTGGTATAGGCCATGGATAGCAGCCCCATATGTGGAACAGTGAGTTTCATAGCGCCTTTGTTTTCATTCTCCTGTCTATCATATCAATAAACGCCTCCACTCTTGTTTGGAGCCCCACATCTGATGTATGTTCGTCTATATTAATACTCATATAGGGCTTTTTCTGGATATCCATGGTGCGCTCTATAAGTTCAGTCATAAAGGAATCAGGTCCGCATCCTGCGTTAACAAGGAGAATGATTCCATCCACCTCCTCTGACTCTATCATCCACCTCACTGAAGCCACTACTTCCTTGGCCATACTCCAGTAAATCCACTTCGGCAGGGTATCCATTGTCTCCCTGATATACTCTGCAGAAGGGGTCTGGAATACAACCTCAATGCCAAGTCGTCTGATATGGCGGATAATTCCCTTGTTGAGATAGTTGTCATACACGAGATAGGGCCTTCCTGCCACCCCTACACTGAAGGCCCTTGCCTGCCTTTCTGTCTCTTCGGAATCTTCCTTTTTATCCTTGCAGAACGGGTAAGGTGAATTGATCTCTTCTGTCTTCTGAATTTTATGACCAATCTGTGCAAAGACCTCTTTCCAGAAGTCCTCATCAGACCGCTCTTTTACGTTATATTCAGTGTCTATTACAGGTGGAAGCCGCCTTATGGCTGCCCTTACCATGTCAGGCAGTCCGATGAATTTTGGGCAGAGGTATGAATCCGGTTCAGTGCGCACACCCCTTGGTATGAACAGGGCGTCCACATCATCCTTAAGGGCGTGGACATGGCCAAAAAATACCTTTACTGGAAGGCATAGGTCACATACACTGTGTTTGAGCCCTGCCTCAAGAATCTCCGGGTTGGTAGAGGGAGATGTTACCACCTCCAGCCCGGCAGCTCTGAGGCGTGCCTGCCATAGTTCACCAAACTTATAAAAAAGTAATCCCTTTGGTATTCCTATTCTCATTAGTAATTTTATTGTGTGAGAGTCAAAGCCCCGAAAAATTTAAACATTTTATTATAACCTAAATATAGTTTTTGGCATAAATAGCTGGATTTGGTTTTATCTAATAAGTTTATAGCAAATCCCTATCTTTATCTGAAACTTCATTTAGAATAACTATTTTTCATCCCTCCCGGGTGTATGTTAGTATTATACAGTTAGCCCTCTCAAAGAAGGAGGCTTTTATGAAAGGCAGAAAGGTACTATTTATTACGCCACCGTATCACTGTGGCGTTGTAGAAGTAGCTGGCCGCTGGGCACCTCTTACATTCGCCTACCTTGGCGCAGCAGCACGGGAAGCAGGATTTGAGCCAATAATCTACGATGCAATGACAAAACAGCATACCTTTAAGGATATTGAACGGGAGATCATTGCCACTCAGCCTGACTATGTTGCAACAACAGCCATAACATCCACGACACCGGATGCCCTTGAAATCCTTAGACTGGCTAAGGAGATCAGTCCTGAAATAACAACTATTATTGGAGGAGTCCATCCCACATTTCTCTATGAGGATATCCTGAAGAATGACTTTGTGGATTTTGTTATCAGGGGCGAGGGAGAAGAGACGATAAAGGAACTTTTACTAACCCTGGATAACAATGGAGACCCTGATAGTGTCAAAGGGTTAGCCTTCAGAAGGGAAGGTGAAATCATTGCCACATCAGCACGGCCCTTTGTAGATGACTTAGATAGTCTGCAGCCTGCATGGGATCTTATCCAGTGGAAAGACTACAGGTATTTTGTCATCCCTGGAAGCAGGCTCGGTGCAGTAAGCACATCAAGGGGATGTAGCCATAACTGTACATTCTGTTCACAGCAGAAGTTCTGGCACCAGTCATGGAGAGGCAGAAAACCGGAAAAGGTTGTTCAGGAAATTGAATATCTTTACAGAACATACGGTGTGAATGTTTTTCTCTTTACTGATGAGTATCCTACACAGAACAGGCAGAGGTGGGAGAGCCTCCTTGATCTCCTGATTGAGAAGGATTTAGGGGTTTATATTCTGATGGAGACAAGGGCAGAGGATATACTGAGAGACAGAGATATCCTCTACAAATACAGAAAGGCCGGCATAATCCACATCTATATTGGCGTGGAGGCTACTGAACAGGAGACCCTGGATCTCATCAAGAAGGACATCAGGGTAGAGGAGGGCAGGGAGGCCCTTCAGTTGATTCATGAGCATGGAATGATAAGTGAGACAAGCTTTATCCTTGGCTTTCCCCATGAGACAAAGGAATCAATCAAACGTACACTGAACCTTGCCAAGATCTATAATCCTGATTTTGCCCATTTTCTTGCCCTTGCACCATGGCCCTATGCTGATATGTATAGAGAGCTTGAACCTTATATAGTGGTGCACGATTTCAGGAAATACAACCTCATTGATCCTGTAATCAAGCCTGAAATGATGAGCCTTGAAGAGATCGATAAGGCTATTATTGATTGCTATCAGAGCTTCTACATGGGAAAACTGAAGGAGATCCTTGCGCTGAAAAACGATTTCAAGAAGCAATACCTTCTTACCTCGATGAAATTGATTATGAATAGTTCCTTTATAGTTGATAAACTCGGCACCATAGGAAAAATACCTGCCCATGTGGAGTCCTTGATAAAGAGACTTGAGAAAACTCCGGAAGATGCTCCTCTGCCAAAAGATGACTTCTTTTCCCTTGCCTCCAGGGCAATCACCATTGATGCCCCGGTGGATAAGGTCTTTGAGTTCATTTCCACACCATCAAACTGGCCTTTGTTTATCAGGGGACTCAAGGGCATCAGCACTATATCTACCTCGAAACTCCAGGAAGGAACCACCTTTGAGTGGACATACCGCATAAGAGGGATAGAGTTTCGAGGTAAGGGAGAGGTTGTTGGATTTGAAAACAACAAAAGAATCATTTTGCAGATGCACAGTCTGTTGCCAATAAGAAAAAATATTACCTTTGAAGGTGGGCCAGAGAGAACTGTGCTCACCGTTGAGGTTGGCCATAAATCACCAGGTAAGGTACTAAGCTTCCTCTTTAATGCAGTCAGGAAGGTTCTGAATATTATGGAGACCAGCGCAGTGCTTAATAGGATCAAGGACCTCTGTGAGGCAGATGCGGCAAGGAGAAGTAGGATAAAGAGGGTAAATAACTTATAGTGAATGTATGATTCCGGGAAACAGCTTATAGAGGGAAGATCCTTACTTCCCCTTCATGTCCAATCTCGCCTTTTATCTCATATCCTATATCCAGAAATCTGCTGATAACCCAGAGATTGGTTACAAGATGGTTTGTAATACGAGTGGTGGTAAAGACTGTGGCTTTTCCTGCCATTGAAAGATAAAGTACAATCTGGTCAGCAAGATGAGGATCAAGGCAGCCATCAGAGAAGATGTACTCCAGAAGTTCCCTGGCTGCCTCCATGCCCACAACCTCAGCTCGCTTGCCTCTTTGCCCCAGGGAGGAAAAGCCTGCTAAGGTATTTTCAGCCTCCACCTTAAGGAAAATAAAGGTTCCCTCGCCAGGGGTCGGCACCTCTGTAATCTCTATTTCTGAAGAAAACCCTCTGGGTCTGAGTATTTCGTATGCTGCGTCTCTCTGTCTCATTGCAATACTGAGAGGAAGATTACCTACTGCAGAGATGCCTTTAATCTTTTTTATCTCCCCTCTGTTAAGAAAATCCACCGCCTTTAACTCAGTTACAGGCTTAACATTAATCCTTATCTCTCCTCCACCTTTTGGATAAAACCCGTAGGTCTCGATATCTGCCTGAATCTCTATTTCCATTCTCTTAAGCATGGGGATAAAGACTTCATTAATGTAATGAAAGGTGGGGCAGAAGGGGGCATGGGTCCCACCTTTTAAGACGACCCTGGAAGGTAAGCGCGAAGAGAAGACAAGAGGTGGTAGCAGCGCCTGAAGAAGCATTGTAGTTGAACCTGCTGTACCAATATCAAAGAAATAATCCCCTGGCCTCACATCTGAAGGTTCAAAGACAATCTCTGTCGAGCCCTTTATATCACCCTGAACTTTTGCACCGGTAATCTCTTTCAGCGCCTGGACACACATGAGGTGCTGTGGCCTTAGCCCTGGCTTTCTGCGGTTTTTCCTTATATTGAATATCCTGAAGGGCTTTTTAAGAACGCAAGACAGGCCAAGCGAGGTCCTTAATACCTGCCCACCACCTTCCCCAAAACTGCCATCAATCTCTATCATAGAGTTAGTTTACCGAAGAATGCCTTTAAAGGCAACTATTATTTGACTTTAGATGATAGAATTAAGAATTGTATAGGTGTATAAAAGTGGTAACAAAAAGAAAAAGGCGCACTGGAGGCGTCGGGCACTCTGCGGTGTTTCGCGCCTAGATCCCAAATGAAATTGAGAGATTGAACAAGAAACACAATCTGATCAAAGGATAGTATTGAATAATTCTTCTATCTTTGTATTCTTTCTATATACTGTTCCCTGAAAGAGGGCAATGTTGTTGCCCTGTTCATCCTTAATAGTAATTAAATAGGTGGCAAGTTTAGGATTTATTGAGACCTCTTCAGCTTCTGCATACAGAACGCCGCTTTTAACTGCTTTAAAGTAGGAGATGCTTACATTAATTGCCAGAGCAACAGTTCCATGGGAATTCGAAGCTACTGCGAAAACAGCATCAGCAAGGGAAAAGATCGCTCCTCCATGGACAGTACCGGCACTATTCAGATGGTGTTCTTTTATTTCCATCCTCGCCTTTGCCCTTCCTTCTGAGACCTCTAAGATCTCAATTCCAAGATGCTGGGCAAAAGCGTCTTTTTGAATAAATTTTGTCAGTACCTCCATATTTTGTTGCTCCTTTCTTATGTATTAAATTATTAAATTTAATCTAATGTGCCAAAACAGCAAATTAATATTAAACTGTGCATGTTTTATAAATTAACCACCAACCCATCATACTTAATAACAATATGAACTCATGCTAAACCTTTTTGCAGTGCTGCATAGATAAAATAACATGCAAAGATCACCAAAAATGTTGCACATGTTCCAATAATTATTCTATAGACACGATCACTTAAGAAGTGTCTGCCTTTCCCAACTGCTGCAGATACGGCAGCGTACCAGGCGAAATCGGCAAAAAAATGTCCGGTGAAAAAGAAGAAGATCCCCAAAAGACCGAATCGTTTTGAATGTATAAGATAACCAAGCCCAATTGTTGCCCACCAGACTAACCAGTATGGATTTGCTATGCTCAGCAGTGCCCCTGAAATCACCAGGTGATTGCGGTCTGACCGTTCTACATCCCATGATAAGTGAAGCGATGGTAGTGAATGAAACATTTTGAGAGCCATCCAAAGTAGAAAACCAGCACCAGCTGTAGCAATCACTATAAAGACCTCTTCTCTCATTAGAAAGGGTGCAAGTCCAAGCAAAAGTGTTATTACCAATGCCAACTCAAGAATGCCGTGGCCAATAATAAGTAGAGGTCCAGCAATAAAACCGCGCTGAGAGCTTTCACTAATGGTAGCAGTCAACAGTGGACCTGGCATCATTGCGCCTGAAAGGGCTATAACAAAAGAAGAAAAAAAGATAGTAAGCAATACCAACATGAGTGAAATGCTCCTTCCTCTTGTTTTTTTGTTAGGATAGTTATCTTCTTCAACTCTCGCTTAAATCTCTAATTTTCTTCTTTGTTTCCTGATATCCCCTATCTATAGCCTCCTGGGCACGATTAAATTCCAGAAATCTGATATGACCCAGTTTTGGTTGTATTAACAGATCGGGTGGATCAATCTTCAGTCTTGCGGTGGTAATCTGGACTTCCATGATATTGATTGCCCCCAGTAATACTTCAAAGATATTTGGCATGGGATCCCTGGACATCCACCGCCTTATCTGAGTTAAAGCGGGTAGATCCAGTGTTTCTAGTTTTTCGTTTAATGCCTTAAGTATCCTGTTCTTTATTTCAATGTCGTGTGAGGCTTTTCTGGCTGATGTATTAATACCGCCACTTGAAGGTGAGGTTTTAATTAACCTTTTCTTTATATCGTGGTTTAGATCAACTGCAATAACAAAATCTGCTCCCATATCCCTTACTACATTTACTGGAACCGGATTAACCAGACCTCCATCAACAAGTATCATATCATCCTTTTTTACTGGTGTAAAAATTCCAGGAACAGAGATACTTGCTCTTACAGCTTCTATTACATCACCTTCATCAATAATTACCTCCTGACCAGTGGAGAGGTCAGTAGATACTGCACAGAATGGTATGGGAAGTTCAACAAACGATTTTTCCTGGATGCGTTTACGTATAAAATTAGAGACCTTTTTACCATCTATAAGTCCTGATTTCGGGAAAACAATATCAAAGAAACTTAGAATCTGTTTCCAATCAAGCTGAAGGACTATCTCTTTCAGTTTATCTAGCTTACCCGAAGCAAAAACCGCTCCCACAAGCGCACCAATACTTGTACCTGCTATATAGTTGCAAGTAAAAGCGGAATGATCTTGTCGCCAGGAATCCCGAAATTCTTCTTTACACAGTCCTCATCAAAACCATCCATGGGATGGGTCTCAAGCCTGAATCCTCGTGCCGCAATCATCAGATTCATCGCAAAAAAGGCTGTATTCTTGACTGCAAAGATCTTCCTATTCAACGAGTCCTTATCCCCATAGAGTTTCTTAATCATCCCTCTGTACATATCTTTCTGCTCCGGGCTCTGCATGTAACCTATTCTCAGCATATCCTCAAGCATCCTTTCCTGATAGAGTTCCACTACATCCGGGTCTGCAACAATGATCAGCACTGCTGACGCCTCCTCAACCTTGGGCTGGTTGAAGGCACACTGTCTGAGCACCTTCTTCCTTTCAGGGGTATTCACTACCACCACTCTCCAGGGCTGAAGATTAAATGAAGATGGAGCCAGATTGGCAATCTCAATAAGTTCCCTCAAGGTCTCCTCAGGAATATCCTTTTCAGGGTCAAAGTAATTAATTGCCCTCCTTTCTATAATTGCCTCCAGTACTTCCATAATTCATCTCCTTTGTTTGCTTATTGCACCATCCATAGAAAAGAGCCCTCCAGCTTTAATCAAATGTGCAATGACGATATCCACTATGAGTATATGATACTCAAATCCCTCTCCTTTTTACTGACCAAACCATTTCATGAAAAAGCCATACTGAATGTGATTCATAACTGTACAGAATATTCTTACTCCTCTTTTTTATCTCTTCTACACTGGCCTGAATACAACGGCATAGTGAAATTGACCTGCCTCTATTAGGAGATATTCAGGCCCTTTATGCATCTTACCCATTCTACCAATCACTCACCACATATTACGCATCAGAGTCACTCATTACCTGTACCGCTTTTCAGCTGTATTGTAGGAGATTCTATAACCCTCTCAATTTCAGCGAGTGCCCTTTGTATATCATAAAGTGCACTGATGTATTCGTTCTTTGCCCTTGAGAGGAAGAACCTGGCATCCAGCAGGTCCGTAGTGGTAGCCATCCTCTGACGAAATCTATTCTCCGTAATCCGATAATTTTCCCGGGCCTGCTTTACCGCCTTTTCAGCCACCTCCACTTTCTCCTTTGCTACCCTGTAGTTTTCAAGGGCCCTTGTAAGCTGAAAGGAGAGTTCCTCCACAGTATCCCTGATGCGCTCCTCTATTGCCCTTAGTTCAGCCTCCTCTGCCTTTATATCATTATGCTTCCTGAAGCCATCAAAAATATTCCACCTTGCAATCACAATTGCCCTTGTCTGGGTATCATAGAGATCAGGTCTGCCATCAGGCTGATATGAATCACCATAACGGTCATGGACAAGGGAAAGCTGCAGAGTGGGGAGGTATCCGCCTTTTATACTCTCGGCCCTGTACTGGCGAGCCCTTTTTAATGCCCTGAGATACTTCAGTTCGCTCCTGTTTTTGAGCATCTCTTCTTTAAGCTTTTCCTCAGCAGGAAGACTGTCTATGAGAGTTGATATATCTTCCAGCTTTTCATCTCCGAGTCTTATACCGATAACTCTTTCAAGCCTCCTTTTTGCCACCTTCAGATCACTCTCTGCCTTTATCAGGTTCTGCTTAGCTGAGGCAAGTTCCACCTCCACCTTCAAGAGGTCATTTTTTGCAATCATACCTTCACGGTAGAAAAGGGATGCATCATGATACTGCTTCTCAAGGAGTTTTACTGCCTCCCTTGCCACGTCAAGGGCCTTTTCTGCCCGTAAAAACTCAATGTATGCCCCTTTTACCTCAAACACTACATCTGCCTGGATAGCCTTTCTCTGATACTCTGTGGCATCAAGTTGTGCTTCTTCGGCCTTGAGTGCCTTAAGGTCTGAAAATCCATTAAACAGATTGTATGTCAGTTCTGCAGAAAAGACTGATGTTTCCTTTGTCTGGAAGAAGGAAAAGACATTGTCCTGCCGTGTGTATGAATATGACAGGTTTGCCTCAGGCAGAAAGGCTGCCTTTTTTGAACTTACCCGACTCCTCTGAGCCTCAGTGAGATTTTGATGCTCTTTGATTTTATGATTGTTCTCAATGGCAATCTTTACTGCTTCGTCAAGGGTCAGGCCATAGAGTTGCGAGCTCCATAGTAAAAGACATAGAACTATCAAAATAAATTTTTTCATCATAGTTCACCTCAATTGATAGACACAGATTTAGACTGAACTATTAAAACCCAGATCCAGCGGTAACGAAAAACCGACAATCTCCACCATACCACTCCTATGAATCCGCTAGATTTGGATAAAATCATCTGTGTTTATCAGTGTCTATTTTTTCTCCATTCTTATCACAAACATCAGTAGTGCTGGTATTACAAAAACGGTAAAGACTGTTGAGAGTGCAAGTCCTCCAAGTATCACACTGCCAAGGCCACGGTAAAGCTCTGAGCCAGGGCCAGGGGCTACAACCAGAGGAAGCATGCCAAAGATACTGGTGAAGGCACTCATATATATAGGCCTAAGCCTTGTTCTGGTTGATTCAAGTACTGCTTCGGTGTAGCCCATGCCATGGTAGCGCAGATTGTTCAGTGCCTGATGCACAATCAGTATAGCATTATTTACCACCACACCGATGAGTATTACAAAACCCAGCATGGTTAGTATATCAAGGGGCTGAGGCTTGATAAAGATGTTCACAAGTCTGAGGCCAATAAACCCACCAGCACCTGCAAGGGGTACGGTGAACATTATTATTAAAGGATAAATAAAATTGCCGAAAAGAGCTGCCATAAGGAGATAGGCTATCACAGCAGCCAGAAGGAAGTTCCACTGAAGCGCTTTCCGGGTCTCAAGCAGCTTGTCTGCTGCACCACTAAGGGAGATATCCACTCCCCTGAGCATCCCTTTGCTTTTCAGCGCCGGAATAATCCTGTCTCTTACCTGCTCCATAGCCTCCTGTAGCGGCATTGTTTCTGGAGGGGTTATCTGGAGTGTAATGGTGCGTTTTCTCTCAAGGTGTCTGATCTCTGTAATACCTGTTGTTCTTACAAGCTCTGACAGGGATGAGACAGGAACAATCTTACCCTTTGGTGTCACCACAAGGGCCTCGTACAGCTCTTCAGGTGTGGAGATCTCACCCTCAGAGCTCTTCAGCACAAGGTCTATCTTCTTTTTTCCCTCCTCCTTGTACTCGCCTATCTTTCTGCCATCCATCAGCACATCCACAGCCTGACCAAAGTCCCTGACCGTCATACCCTCGGCACGGAGCCTATCCCTTATAGGTATGATTCTTATCTCCGGATAAAGGAGTTCGAAGGATGGCACTGGCCGTAGCTGAGCGTGGGGCATCTGCTGTTTCAACATGCCAAACATCATTGCAGAGACCTGGACAATCCTCTCAAGGCTTTCCGAACTGATATCCACATCTATTGTTCTTCCTCTGCCAAGTCGTCTTTCGAAGATTCCTGCCTGATAGGCTATTCCGAACATGCCGGGAATCTGATTGATTGTCTTCATGAATAATGGAATCAACTCACCTGCCCTCTGCTCGTGAATACTGGTTGCACCAAAGAGCATTATCCTGTCAGAACCAACATAGAAGATGTTCTTTATGCCAGGCATCCCCTTGTAGTCCTTTCCCAGCCAAGGCTTCAGGCTGGTAAAGATCTGCCTGCCTATCTGTTTTCTTTCCTTATAGGAGAGCCCAGGCGGTGGAATCAGTATGCCCATAACTAAGTTCCTGTTTCCCTTGGGCAGATACTCCATCTTTGGAAAAAGCACCCATGCAGAGCCCACAGAGAATGTAGTAAGAAGTATAACTGTTACAAGTCTTCTGAGCCAGTTCTTTGTTACTGCCCTGACAAGGCCCATTATTACATCCACAATCCTCTCACCAAGGCCTACCAGTGCCTTCAGTTCAAATCCCTGCCTGCGGCTATAAATGCTATACAGTTGCTTTGAAAACATGGGTATAACAGAGACTGAGACAAAGAGACTCAGGATTACAGAGCAGCTTACAGCAATTGCAATATCCTTAAAGAGTTGCCCTGCCTCTTCTTTTATAAAGACCACAGGCAGAAACACGGCCACTGTGGTTAATGTGGAGGCCACAATAGCTCCCCATACCTCTTTAGCGCCGTCGTAAGCAGCCTGAAAGGCAGACTTTCCCATCCTTCTGTGACGGTCAACATTCTCTAAAACCACTATTGCATTGTCAACTAGCATTCCCACGGCAAAGGCAATACCTGCAAGACTGACCACATTAAGGTTCCTGCCCAGGAGATTCATTACAATAAAGGTGCCAATCACACTGATGGGTATTGCAGTAGCAACAATCACAGTAGATGAAAAACTCCGCAAAAACAGTAGAAGTACCACTACTGCCAGAACACCACCTATCAAAATATTTTTCTGGACAAGTTTTATTGCTCCTCTTATGTAGGGCCGCTGGTCATATACCCAGTCTAAATAGATGCCATTGGGACGGAGCTTTTCTTCATTCAGAAACCTTACAACCTCCTCAACCCTGTCTGTCAGTTCCAGTATGTTTGTTCCTGGCTCTGGCTTAACTCCAACAGCAATACCCTCTTCCGCATTGTGCATCATTGCAGTGACAAGCTTTTCATAGCCAAAACCAACTTCTGCAACATCTGCCATGCTGATGCGCCTCTGCCCTGTGGACCCGATAACTATCCTTTTTATATCCTCAGGAGAGCGGAACTCACCGACTGTCCTTATTCGGTAATCCCTCCTGCCCACTCCCATGTTTCCTGCGGATATATTCAGGTTTTCTGCCTTCAGTATGTTGATAAGTTCTGATATTGTAAGTCCGTAGGCAGCAAGCCTCTCGGGCTTTACCAGAATATGCATCTCTTTTTTCGTGCCACCTGCAACGAAGAGGTCAGCAACTCCGTCTACCCTTTCAATGTACTGCCGGATTTCATCCTCAAAATATGTCCTGTAGGCATAGATCGGACGGGGGTTGTTCTTGAGCGGTTTCAGGATCATCCATATAACCGGAGAGGTAGCAGCCCCTGTGGCATTGATTACAGGTCTGTCCACATTCTCAGGATAGGAGGGAACTTCATTGAGTTTGTTTGAGACCCTCAGCAGGGCATCATCCACATCGGTGCCAATACGAAATCGGAGTGTAATCGAGCCCATGGAATTGTAAGCAGAGCTCTCCATCTCCACAAGCCCTGGTATGCCCTTAAGAACCTTCTCCTGCTCTTCAATTATTTCACGCTCTACCTCATAGGGGGTGGCACCACGCCAGATGGTCTGCACAGTAATCTCTGGCTCTGTTACAGTGGGGCTTAACTGATAGGGCATGCTCATGAGGCCGATAATCCCGAAGAGCACTACCAGAATAATTCCCACAATAACGGTAACGGGCTTTTCTATAGAAAATTTAATCAGATCCATCACGCATTACTCATCACTCATTATGGCATTTACTGGTTGTCCATTCCTCAGCCGCTCCTGTCCCTTTACAACAACCTTCATACCTGCCTTTAGCCCTCTGGCCAATACTCCTGCAAGGAGCTTCTGATAACCCACCACCTGTACAGGAAGGGCCTGGGCCTTGCCCTCCAGTACTGTAAAGACCACTGTCTTTCCAAAGACTGTTACAATGGCATCCCTTGGGACAAGCAGGGTAGGGATCTTATTTCCAGATGGAAGCCTTACCTCAGCCTCCATACCCTCTTTTATCTGACCATTACCTTTAAGCTCTATCTTTACAGGAAATGTCCGTGTTGAGAGATCACCTCTTGGCACAATTGCGTATACCTTTCCACGCAGAGTTATGTCAGAGACTCTCACCTCCACCTCAAGTCCTTTCCTGACGAAAGGAAGGATTCTTTCAGGCACATTCACAATCACATCTACAGGTGAGAGCCTGGCTACTGTAGCCACCACCCTGCCAGGGGAGAGCCATTCCCCTCTGTCTATATCTCTTTTTATAACAATGCCATCAAAGGGAGCACGGATTGACTTCTTCTTAAGCTCTTCTTCAAGTTTTTCTATCTCTGCTTCAAGCACTTCAGCACGGGCCTCCAGACCCTTCAGTCTGAAGTAATATTCATCATATACCTGCTCTGCGATAGAGTCTTCCCTGTAAAGACTCTCTACTCGATTAAAGTCCTTTTCCGCCTTTTCTATCTCAAACTTCAACTCCTCCAACTGGGCCTTCTTTGCTTTAATGTCCTTCTCAAGGAGTTCACTGCTTAAACGTACCAGCACCTGTCCCTTTTTTACAGATTGGCCTTCCTCAAAGTAGTAACCCTTTACCCGTCCACTCACCTCAGATGCCACCTCTGAGACCTCTCTGTAATAAACACTGCCTATAAACTCCACTTCAGGAGATACCTCACCTTTTTTAACTTCTGCCACGACAACCTGAGTCGGGGGGAGCTTTTTGGGGTCCTTTTGCTGAGCCTGAGAAGGAAGAATCAGAAGATGGAGTAAAAAAAGCAGACTGATAAGAATAAGAGGTTTTCTGGATGTAGGATATCTTTTTTCTAAAAAGGCAGAATTGTTGTTTAGCAATACTGGCAAGTTACATCCTCCTTTCCAGCGGACATAAAAATTATCTATTGGCTTTTTATACCATTTACCAATATCTCTACAAAGCCTTTGATAATCTTTGCTGCCTCTTTTTTCGTTATATTTCTTCCCTTGACTATCTCCTCTGCCTGGAAGTAGGAGAAGACCATGCCAAGAAAGGCCCGTGAGCCAAATTCTGCATTAAATGCCCTTACAATACCTTTGTTCTGGAGCTTTCGGAAATATCCGCCCAGGGTCTTTATCATCTCGTCAACAAAGCGCTTGTATACCTCTTTCACCTTTTCAGGATAGATGTTTATCTCTGTAAGCATGATCTTGACGAGAGACTTCCGTTCTTTTAGTGTTTCAAGAAATTTAATGCCAACAGTGAACAGAGCATCCTCCAGAGATTTATCCTCAAGGGATGGCAGCAGTTCTTTGAGTCTTGGAAGGAATGTATAGTTCTGGAGGACCTCTTCAAAGAGTCTCTCTTTCGATCCGAAATGCCTGAAGAGTGTAATCTCTGTGACACCAGCCTCCCGGGCAATCTCACGAGTGGTTGTCCCTAAATAACCCTTCTCTGAGATAAGCCTCAGAGTTGCCTCAAGGAGACTCTTTCTTGTATCTGTCTTTCTTTTTCTTCTTGCCATGATATGTTGTGAAAATTATGTAGAATTGACTTTCTGTTAGTAAGTGCTTACTTATAATAGTGTATATTAAAGGTTAATTAAAAATCAATGTGAGTATTTTCGAGGTTTCTTTTGGTGTTTTAGAACCCAAACCCCGATTTTGACTATGGTCAACAATACCACCGCCTCTATTTCAGTTTAGCTTGTTTTTTCTAAATCGGGATAGAGGTAGAATCTGTTTGTGGCAGTGATTATGTGA
Source organism: Thermodesulfovibrio sp. (assembly GCA_027050975.1). GTDB lineage: Bacteria > Nitrospirota > Thermodesulfovibrionia > Thermodesulfovibrionales > JdFR-85 > JALUAR01. The sequence continues at coordinate 2,295 of JALUAR010000063.1, read as the reverse complement.
TACAATTTAGGATATGAAGCTGTCAAAGAATTTCCCCATATGGACGTTAATTGGCCTCTATATTTTAGTGATTTACACCACTTTGCCAGTCATGCGCTATATCCTGAACTGGCTTTACAAAACTGCAGGTAATGAGGGGCTGGTCATTTCAGTGAACACCGTACTTTTGGGAATTGCCGTGGTTGTTTTGTTCATGTTTTTTAAAAAAGGTGTTCTTTTTGGCGTGTCTATTCTAATACCTATGCTGATTACGGGCGTGTTTATACACTTGCTGGAGAGACCAGAAGAGAGGGTTCACTTCCTTGAGTACGGGTTATTAGGGGTTCTGTTCTTTAAAGGATTTCTTCAAAAGGTAAAAGGCAACAGGATATCCACTACGCTATTTATAAAGAGCTTTCTTCTTTCCTGGGTTGCGGTAACAGTGGTTGGAGCAGGAGATGAATTGATACAGTATGTTCTTCCAAACAGGGTGGGAGACATCAGGGACATTGCCATGAATGCCGCTGGAGGAGGGCTTGGTGTATGGGTAGCAAGCCTCTGGTATTATACTTCCCGGAACAATCGATAGGGATTCAAACATCTCCCCTTTCTGTGATTATTCATCGTCGTTACTGATGGATCAGGTTACTTAATAACCCTTGATCCATATTTCACAGGATCTCCTCTATAACCAAGCGCCTTCCAGTCGAGTCTGTTTCCACCATAGTGGCAATCATTACACCGCAGAGCCTGCTCCTTAGGTGCAACCTCATGGTTAATGCTTCCGTAGTATGCTGTTGATACAAATTCGAATTTACCGCTAAAAGGGAGTCCTGACCCTTTAGCCCCATCAACGAGAGCTTTGTACCAGTTATAGTGCTTCCAGAGTCCGTTGTGCAGATGGGGTATCAGAAGGTAGCGATAAATGGAATCCATTGGCTGTCTGCCCCTGTGCACCTTGAAGGGATGTATCTTTGAGTGCTCGTCTGCGATACTCCCAACAGGTTTTGATATGTAGACCACCTTCTGGGGATCCTCAATCTTTTGACCTTTGATGTATCTTATAGTTTTGCCATTGTACCACGCATAGGTGGGAATAACATTTTTCCCCCATCTGAAGCTGCCCTTGTGTTTCAGATAGGTCTCTCTGCCGAATTTCTCCTCCGGCTGAATATCCAGCCCTACTGTAGACCAGTCCCAGTAAAGTTTGGTGGCCATCTCCCGGGCGAAATAGGGTATATGGCATGTCTGGCAGGCCACGGTCTTTGTGTGCTGATTAAGCAGTTCGGAATTCTTGCCATTTCTGTGGGGTTTTTCATGGCAGTCCTCACATCTCACCCTTCCATCATTTGTAGCAAGAAAGGTTGAGACCCCTGCTATCCTGTGATTCTTTGTTCTATGGCAGTCCTGGCAGACCATGTTCAGGGGTGGACCCATATGCACGTCATGTTCTCTTGAGGGATTTGTTAGTGTAGAATCAAGGTCCCCATGCTTTATCCCGTCATCACCGCCACCGAAGAAATGGCAGGCACCGCAGTTTTCCCTTCCTGGACGCCCCACATTCTGAGCTGCTTTTTTAAGAAGCAGACTATCATACCCCTTGACCATAAACTCGGGACTGCCGGCATTCCCTTTTCTGTAATACAGCCCTCGTACATGACAGATAAGGCAGTCAATCTTTGTGATGTCATTGAAGTCAAAGGATCGGTCTTTCCAGCCGTAACTTGGATGGCATTTGGAGCAACTCTCCATGTTCTCTGAGTTCACTCCACCCTCTATGGAGATGCAGAAATTGTTGAGGAGATTTATCTTCCCATACTCCTCTTTGGAGTTTTCCATGCCTGCTATTGTACGAGGAGGCCCCTTCCATCTCCAGTGTGGGGTGAGGAGTATCTCCTCAGCCTCTTTTCGGTGGCACTTTATACAGAGTTTCGTTACGTCTTCACCTGTGTTAAATGTTTCGTCTATAAATAGACTGTGGTCAGTACCGGCATGAATAGAACTCCAGGGCAGGAGAATGAGCACTAATGAAATAATTATGGTTTGCCATTTCATTGTTTACTTTATCATTATAACATGGAACACAAAAGATTAAACCCTGTTCCAGCTATATACTGAAAACCCATTCCTGCAGACGATACAAGCCGCCACAGAAATTGGCGTTATAAAAGAACCTTTACAAACTGAAAAAAGTAGGCCTGAGCTTAAATAAGTCTATTTTCTAACATTGTATTTATAAACAAAATATCAGTTTCTAACGAAACTTTCCTTCCGACAGTATTACCTCTGCTAAATTGAGTTAGAACTACGTCTTTC
>JALUAR010000062.1:1936-5250 GCA_027050975.1 Thermodesulfovibrio sp. | reverse complement strand
AAATCTGTCCGCTCGCCTGTTCATTCATGCCAACAGGAAAAAATTCAACCTTTACTTCAACGGGTAATTTTGAGAGGCAATAGTTTTCCCCAAAACCCTTATTCCTTTTAGCCAGAGAGAGGGGGAAACGTCTGCTGGCATTCGCCAGTCAGCCCTCGGACTCAGTGCGACCGTCCCCACTTTAGGTGAGCATGGTGTGGCTGTACGTTTAAACTGATTCTTGAAAAATCTCTTGAAGAATATTTCCATCCAGCCAATGATCTGGTTGGGTTTATAGGTATCCTTAAAGGCGTGAATTGCAAGATAAAAGATCTTTTCGGGTGGCATGTGGTGCCTTATAAAGTGGTACAGGAAGAAGTCATGGATGTCAAATGGTCCCAGTATTTCTTCCGTTTTCTGGATGATTTTGTCATCCTGTGATGGGATTAGCTCAGGTGTGATTGGTGTTCGCAGTATATCTTTGAGTATTGAGGAAACAGGCTCCTTAAAGATGTTGGTTGCAAACCACTCAATGAGATGTTTGATTAGTGTTTTTGGTACACCTGCATTGATGTGGTACATTGATATCTGATCTCCTGCGTATGTACACCAGCCCAGTGCCAGTTCAGATAGGTCTGAGGTACCGATCATTAAACCATTTAGCTTATTGGATATTGCCATCAAGATTAATGTGCGTAGCCGTGCCTGGATGTTCTCAAATGCTGTTGATTGCCTATCCTTGATTCCTAGTTGGTTGCTTAATATGGTGGTTACTTCTTTAATGGGGATTGTGTGGACGGAAACTCCGAGTGCCCTTGCCAGCCTCATTGCATTGTTCTGTGTTTTAGTAGTGCTGCCTGGACCTGGCATAATAACGGCATGTACAGCATCTTTTAAGTCCAGCTTGAGTTTCTTTGCTGTATGGACGCACACCAGCAGGGCATGGGTTGAGTCCACGCCCCCGGATACTCCTACTATCATTTTGTTTATGCCGGTTGCAGTTAGTCTTTTACTCAGTGCTGTTGATTGTATCTGTATTATTTCCTTGCAATGCTCATATTTACGCTGTGGGTCTTTTGGGATGAACGGATATGGGTTTATATTCCTCAAAGGGGGCTCTAAGAGGGGTCTGTGCCTGATTGGTAGGTTGACAGGCACATAGTGAAAGTTTGAGGTATCCAGTTTGACCTGTCTGTAGGAGGTATGCCACGAACGTTCCAGAATGATGCTATCAATATCTACGTCTGCAATTATGTAGTGTGTGAGTAGATCTATTGAATATTTTTCAGCCAGGATCTGCCCGTTTTCGCATATTAGCAGGTGTCCACTGAATACTGTTTCAGAAGTACTTTCAGATCCACCTGCAGACGCGTATGCGTATCCTGATATTGTCATAGCAGAGAGCATTTTTACCAGATTGCGCCTGTATTCAGCTTTGCCAAGTATAGCATTACTTGCAGAAGGATTGAGTATTAATGTTGCGCTGCCGGTACTTGCCAGCTTTAGGGAAGGAGGTTCAGGCACCCAGGCATCTTCACAGATTTCTATTGCTATTTGGAGTTCTGGTTTTGCCACGTTATACAGGATTATGTTTGGGTTGAATGGCACATCATAATTTATGTTGGTCAATCTGATATTGAGTTTTTTCCCTTCAAGCAACTCACCTGATGCAAACCATCGTGAATCATAAAATTCCTGGGCTGTTGGCAGGTATCGCTTTGGTATGAGTGCATGTACTTTCCCGGATCCTATAATTGCGCACACGTTCCATATGCGTCCACTCCACAGCAAGGGTAGTCCAACGCCGATTATAGCTTTTACATCTGCTGTTTTTTTGATAATTAGTTCCAGGGATCTGAGGGACTCCTCAAGCAACACTTTAGAGTAGAACAGGTCTTCGCAAGTGTAGCCAGTGATTGATAGTTCAGGAAAGAGAATTACTTCTGCTCCTTTGTTAGCCAGTTCTCTTGCCACCTCGGTTATTACAGGTGCATTTTTTTGTGGTTCTGCTGGATATAAAACTGGAGAGACACATGCTACCCGTACGTAGCCAAACTGATCAGGCATGGTTGTACGTGAATTCTTGTATGAGGGATTTTTGATGTTTCAATATCTTGGTTAATTCCGGATCTGCAAGATCTCGCACGAATAGTATCCTTTCACCGGTGGAGCGCATCTCAGGTCCCAATCTGGGTTTGAAATCTGGAAATTTAACCCAGGGGAAGACCGGAATCTTAACCGCGTATCCTTTTATCTGCTTTTTGACCCTTATATCTTTAACCTGGAGCTTTTCAAGCATTACCTTGACCCCGAGCTGAACGTAAGGAATGCCGTATGCTTTAGCGATGAAGGGGACTGTTCTGCTGGCTCTTGGATTGGCTTCAATTACGTACACGTTGTTATGGTGAACAATCATCTGGATGTTCAGGAAACCTATTACAGGAAGTGCTCTAGCGATAGCCAGGGCGTATTCATGGATGGTGGTCAATGCCTTGTGAGACAGTCTTACGGGTGGTAGAATAGCAATGGAGTCACCCGAGTGAACTCCGGGAGGATCAAAATGCTCAAGTATTTCCATCACATGGATGTCTTTGCCATCGGATATAAGGTCAACGTCTATCTCAATGCCATCTTCTATGAATTCGTCTATCAGAAGTGTGTTACCCGGTAAAATTCTGAATATGGTTCTCACATGTTCAATGAGTTCATCAGGAGTATATATTACTTTCATCCGGACTCCACCAAGCACGTATGAAGGTCTTACCAGCAATGGAAATCGCAGTTTTCTGGCTTTAGCTATTGCTTCGTTTACTGAATGTGCAATGCGATACTTTGGGAAAGGTATCCCCAGCTTTTCTAGCAATTTGGTAAATTCTTCTCTGTCTTCTGCTTTATGTATTGCTTCTAGGGGTGTGCCAGCTATTTTGAATCCTGCTTGTTCTATTGATGAAGCTAGGTTGATAGGTGTTTGTCCTCCTAGTTGGACGATCACTCTTTCAGGTTTTTCTGTTTCCAGGATAGCCAGCACCTCGTCTTTGTGTAGTGGCTCAAAATAGAGTTTATCTGCTATGTCTGAGTCTGTGGAGACTGTTTCTGGATTGCAATTTATCATTATTGCCTTGAAACCAGCATCCTGTACAGCCAGTATACCGTGTACACAACAGTAGTCAAATTCTATGCCCTGTCCTATTCTATTAGGACCTGATCCCAGGATTGCGATTGACCTGTTGTTGATGGGTGTGGATTCTGTCTGGCTATCAAAGCTTGAGTAGAAGTAGCCTGTAATAGCCGGAAATTCACCTCCACATGTGTCTATTGTTTTATAAACCCTGTGT
>JALUAR010000062.1:569-1926 GCA_027050975.1 Thermodesulfovibrio sp. | reverse complement strand
GTATTCCTGTTTTATCTTTCAATTTTTCCATAGCCTGTTTGACTTCCTGAAGAGTTGCTCCTGTCAGGTGAGATATCTGAGTTTCTGCGAATCCGCTTTGTAGAGCTTCCTGTAGCAGGCTTGGATCTTCAAGTACTGATTTGCCCAGTTCCTCCAGGCGTTTGTATATCTGGGCAATAGCTTTGAGTTCGTTCAGGAACCATTTGTCTATGTGTGTCAGTCTATAGATTGTATCTACATTCCAGCCCTTATACAAAGCGGTGAAAATGTAGAATAATCTTTCTGGTCCCGGGTTACGTAGCTCATATTCAATTTTTTTATCTGAGGGGATTGGCTTTATTATTTCCAGCCCGTTCTTACCTTTTTCAATACCTCGGCATGCTTTTTGAATAGCCTCTCTAAAGGTTCTCCCTATAGCCATGACTTCACCCACTGATTTCATCTGCATACCCAATCTATCATTTGCTCCTGGGAATTTTTCCATATCCCAGCGTGGGATCTTGACGATTACATAATCCTGCACGGGTTCAAAAAGGGCAGAGGTATTACCTGTTACCGGGTTTTTGAGCTCCCATAGTCTATATCCTATAGCCAGTTTTGCGGCTATTCTTGCAATTGGATATCCTGTTGCTTTTGATGCCAGTGCTGATGATCTGGAGACTCTGGGGTTTACTTCAATTGCTATTATTTCTTCGGTATTGGGATTAATGGCAAATTGAACGTTACAGCCACCTCCAAATTTACCCAGCCCCAGAAGTATTCTTTTTGCCATTTCTCTCATGCGCTGATAGAGGGTGTCTGGCAGGGTCATTGCGGGAGCTATAGTTATTGAGTCTCCTGTATGTATTCCCATGGGGTCCATATTTTCAATAGTGCAGATGACGCAAAAATTGCCGTCATAGTCTCGCATCACTTCCAGTTCAAACTCCTTCCAGCCGTGCACTGATTTTTCTATCAGGGCTGAATTAACGGGAGAGAGCTCAAGGGCTCTTTGAAGCTTTATTTTTAATTCTTCAGGGTCTTTTGCGAATCCTGCTCCTGTTCCTCCAAGTGTATATGACGGCCTTATGACAACGGGATAGCCAATTCGGTCTGCAAATAGTAAGCCCTCGTCAACTGATTGAACCATTTTGGAGGGTGCAACTGGTATATTTAGTTTTAGCATAAGGTCTCTGAAGCGCTGTCTATTTTCACATGCTTCAATAGCTTCAAGTGTAGCTCCTATTATTTTAACGTTGTATTTTTGCCAGATACCTTTTTCCCAGGCTTCTCTTGTCAGGTTAAGTGCTGTTTGTCCTCCCATTGTGGGCAATACGGCATCAACTTTCAGTTTTGACAGGATTTTTTCTATGGTGGT
>JALUAR010000062.1:0-559 GCA_027050975.1 Thermodesulfovibrio sp. | reverse complement strand
GAAAACGTAGTCAGCCATTGATGGGTCGGTCATTATTGTTGCCGGGTTATCGTTCAGGAGTGCGACTTTTATTCCTTCTTCTTTAAGGCTGCGGATAGCCTGTGATCCGGAGTAGTCAAATTCACAAGCCTGTCCAATAACTATGGGTCCTGATCCTATTATCAGTATGCACTTATATGGGGGGGTCATTGTTTGTCGGGCTCTTATCTTTTGTTAAAGATAAAAGTTACGTGTCTTTTAGCATATGGGTTTCTGGGTTTCCATCTGAATGTTTGCAGGAGTGTATCGAGGTCGGTTTTCATAAACTGAATCACTGGTTTGAGAGAATCGGTATTGGGTTGTGCTTTTATATACAATGCTCCTCTGACAAACCAGGAGTCTCTGTCTGTAAGAAAGAATTGTATGTTGCTGGCGGCATCCCCGCCTATGTAGTATATCAATCCGTAAAGATTCCTTGAGGTATCTTCAATGGGTTGTTCTTTTATATATGTTGCTTTTTTGGTGTGTTCGTAAGCCATTTGGTGGGCTTGCTGGATAAGGTACTCCAGGGGGTATTTAC
>JALUAR010000061.1 GCA_027050975.1 Thermodesulfovibrio sp. | reverse complement strand
ATCGCCATGATACACGTAATCTTCCTGGCAACGCAAAAGGGATTGAAATTCCTTGTTGCCGAGTTCTTGAGAGCTGGAGGGATAGGAATGGGAATCGGGTGAGATTTATATACCGTCTAATACGAGTCTATTAATTTTTTCACAGGTCCATGAGGACCCTCATGTATTAAAACCTCATATATTTTCGCATTCATTTTTTCTTCTGGGCAATATATGGAAATACTCCCAGGCTCAAGACCAAGCCAACCTTCTATCTCTTCCTCGAGCTTTATACGTTCTTTCCAATTACGATATTTTTCAATTATATTTTCTCTAAATTTTCTTGATTCTATACTATCTTCATCTTTTTTATACTTCAGCACATAACATGGTTTATATATTATCCTTTTTTCGTAAGATTCTATAAATCTTTTTACCCTATCTATATAATATTTTTCAACATCATTTTTTGACTTATAATTTTCAGTTTTTGATTTTAATTCATTAATAAACTTTTCATCATTAATTTTTGTCAAATCTATTTTTTTAAATATTCCTGCTCTAATAGCAGAACCAACAGCAGATATTAAAATAGATGAGAGTTTCATCTTAGTGCGATGGAAATACACTTTCTCAGCTAAAGTGTATCTTTTTCTTAAAAGATCCACAACCTCAGAAATCACTCCTTGTTTTTCTTTTGCTTTACCTTTGCCGGATTCCATATCTATTTCAACTCTATATCCAACAATAACCAATCTTCTCGTACCATACGAGGATATCTCGTACTCATCTATCCTATCTTCTACTTTTTTAATAGGTAGGATAACAAAATAATTTTGGAATCTATCACCAACTCTTTCTGTAAGCCCACTATAATACATATCTCTTACCACGTAATCTAGTAAGTCAGCACAAACGGTATTTCCAACTATATCGTAAATAAAATGATTTGGGTCGTCTTCTCCCTTAGGTGGAGGTAAATAATTTATCAAGTCTTCAATTAAACAAATGGCAAAATCTTCTGCTTTTTCCTCATCATCTATCAGTATTTTGCAAACTTCTATTATTTTATCAATTATAGCTGGATCACCACTCGATAATAATATTCCCGGACTTCTTTCTTTTTTATCCTGCCATTCATCCGGCATTATATTCCCTTCTTTGCTAAGAGTATGAGAGAACGGTACATGAGCAAGATCGTGAAGAAGAGCAAGCAACCTAATAAGTAAGTGCTCATACTTACTTATCTTCATTTTGTTAGTGATATTTTCATCATATATCTCTGAAAAAACATCTGCATTTTTATTACATGTTTTAACAATTTTATCTGCATTGTATAGAACTCCTAATGAGTGCAAGAATCTATTATGAGTGGCTCCAGGATACACTAAATGTGTTGGTCCCAGTTGTAATATTCCTCTGAGTCTTAAAAAGGTAGGGGTATCTATAATCTTTCTTTCTAGTAAAGTCAACCAAATATCGCCAAAAACCGGATCACGGATAAGATCGTGTTTTTTCAATAATTTTTCGGCAATCTTTTCCTTTTCTTCGTATGAAAGTATTTCGTTAGACCTATCTTTAGTTTTATCGCCCACGAAAGTTTCTAAATCTGCCATATTCTCACCAGCATATACTAAAGATTTTAACATGATAATCAAATAATAGCCATGTGTAATCATCTCACCAACAATGCTGTTCTTAATTCATGTTGGCCATGTTTTGTTATGCAATATCCCATTATAATCGATTTTTAAGGTATAAAAGTTTTAAACTCTCTATACGAATAAATGTGAAAACTAAACAAAATCCAGAAGCGTCGCTCCCTTAGCCTTAGCCTCGCTGAATATCCTCTCCTTCCCTGTGAGAAAACCATCCAGCAGCTTCTTCTCTTTGCTTTCGTTGGGCAGACACTCGCTGACAGCCTGCGCAAATCTGAAAAAGCTGTCCTTTAGCATTCCAGCATCTTTGAGGACTTCCATCATCTCCTCCCTCTTGCCCTTCTCCCACAAAAGGAGTACTTTGTGGAGCACATCCACAAGCTCCTTTGCATCTTCAAGCTCTTCCAGAGTGCGCTCATGCGGACCCAGTAGGTAGATGTACTCTTTCTGCTTGACTATAAAGCCCTTGTTCCACTCCTTTTCTAAATCAACGCCCACACTCTGGGCAAGCTTCCTCGCTTCATCGAAGTGAATCTTTGCATTCTGATAGCTCCAGCGGTAGAGGAGGTAGAATCTGGAGAGAGGAGAAAGCTCTCCTGCTATTCCATTGTGCAGAATCTGCTTTACAGCGTAGTCGGTTACTATCTGCCTTATGTATTCAAGGAGCTTATCCGCTCTTATAATGTTGCCCTCGTAGTCCATGATTTTCTCGTATTTGCCGAAGACCTCTATGGCAGAGCCTATGGCTGAGATGAAGAAGTCCGCTCCACTTATTCCCTCCTTCCAGAGCCTCTCCAGCTTTTCGTGCAGATGCTTTTTAATCTCCTCTTTTACTTCGTTGTACCAGCCTGTGGGCTGCCTTTTCATTTTGCGGGCGACGATGTAGATGGAAGAGGCTAAAGCTGCTGACTCCTTAGCTCTTAGCCTTGCCCGCATTTCGGTGTTTATAGGCCAGGCGGCGGTTATCACCAGCCCAGAATCAAGCAGGGAATTTATCAGCACCTCCCAGCCCTCAGTGGTTTTGTATGCATAAACTATTACAGCCACGCCGTTTGGTTTTAAAATCCTGTAAATCTCCTGAAATGATTTTTTGAGCATCTCTTCAAAGTATTTTTTGCCTGATTCAAATCCTCCTTGGTGAGAGTATGCCACTATCTCCTTTGATTTTGGAGTTAAAGGCGTTGAGAACAGCTCAGGATACAGATCTCCCAGTGCTCTCTTTAGCCAGACGTAAAAGAAATCTGAAAGGTAGGAGTATGGGACGTTGTCGTAATAAGGCGGGTCTGTAAAGACGGCATCAAAGTGGTTTTCTGGGAGGGGAAGTTCGGTGGCTGAAGACTGAAAGGCGTTTGTTTCACATGTTAGATTAAGGGAGTCAGTTGAACTAAGATATCTTAGAATATCGCCAAACATCTCATTAAAACTCCTCGAAGCTCCTTTTATAATATTTACTTCTGGAAAATCCCACACCATAGGTAAGGCTTGTCTTGAAAATACATCTGCTATTTTTTCTCCATTTGGCTGCCATCTCGCTATAGTATTCGAGGATGATGCGATCTTGTCAATTAACAACCCCAAATACGTAACCACAGCCTTTGCAAACTCCTCCTCACACCCCGCCTCAATCATCCTATTATAAGCCGCTCTGACCTTCTCCACAAAGGTGATTAGAGCCAGCTTCTGGCGGGAGTTGAAGAGGTCGCCCCATGTGTTCAAACCGTAATTTCTGACGGAAAAAGCTCTCTCAGCACCACTGCCTTTACCTTCAGGTGTTGGCTCATCCGGCACGGGTTCAATTCCCCACTCCTCCCTGAGCCTCTCAGCCTTCTCCTGGAGGTACTCCTCCGCTTCCCTGTAGGCTTCCAGATCCTTTTCCGTGGCTGTGCGGTAGTGCTTGCCCTTCTTCTTTGAGTGGTGCAGCACAACCGCAACCATGCGCTGCCCGGCCTTGCCCTCCTGGAATAACCTTCTTGTTGTGTTTGCATCTATGCTTGAGTCGCACAACGGGCAGGTGGCTATTGCTCTCTTAACAGTGCCCTTCGAGGGATTAAAGCCCTGTGGAAACTCCTCATAGCCGTCCCCCACAATCTTAAACTTAACCTCCTTGCCCTCAACGTAGGGGTAAAGGGCAACCTTCTTGTTGCTCTTCTTCGCCAGCCAGAATTGCCTCATCAGCGGTATCTCTGCCCCGCAGGATGGGTTCTGACAGGGAATTGTTCTCGCCCAGATGTAGCCCACTGGAATAGAGCCGTCCTCCTCAGCAGGGTAAAACCTGCCAATCTCCTTTCTGGCTTCCTCCAGTACCCATTCGCCCCACTTTTTGACACCCTCCAGTAGGGGATTCTTCCCCTCGGCTAAATCTCCCCACTTCTTATTTCCGGAGCTTCCAAATTTTTGAGGATACTCCAGAACAGCCTTGAGGATGAGCACAGCCACGGGGTTGTAGTCCGAAGCATAGGTCTCGCATCCTAAGCGGAGAGCTTCCAGAGGGATTGCACCGCCACCGGCGAAGGGGTCAAGCACACGGGGAGAATAGCCTAGGGCTTCTCTAATATCCCTTCTGGCTTTCTCAATATAGGCTGGGTTTAGGGAGTTCTCCCACTTGCATAGTTCTGCAATAAAATTCCTCTTCCTCTCCAGTTCCTCGACATCCTCAGGAGCCGGTATAAGGGCGGCGTAGGCGGTGGCTCTTGAAGAAGCCCAAGGGCGGCGAGCCCACCAGATGTGCAGCGTTGAAATGTGCCCGTGGCGGATGTTCTTCTCTCTAGCCGACTCTTCGCTAACCTCTCTGACAGGAAAGGTTTCCTCAATCAGACAACGCCTTATAGGGAATTCATGCATTCATGCCTCTCCTTCCAGTTCTCTCAGAATTTCTTCAATTGCACTCTTCAGCTCCGGTATATCTTCCTTGATGGTCTGCCACACCAGATCATACTTTATGCCGAAGTAAAAATGAATTAACCTATCCCTCATTCCAGACATTTCCTTCCAGGGGATATTTGGGAACTCCTGCTTTATCTCCTCTGGTACATTCTTGGCAGCTTCTCCTATAATTTCAAGCTTTCTGATTACAGCACTAGCTACAAGATCGTTGTTCACAAACTCCTCATAATTCATCCCCTCCACGAAACTCTCTATAGCTTCCGCAGCATCAAGAATGTCTCTCAAATAAAGCTTTGGGTCTCTCAAATATAGACAGCCTCCTTCAGCACGGCTTCTTTTATTTCTTTTCTAATCGTGTCTATAGGTACGACATCCACCTTGACACCTAACCTCTCCTCAAGAAAATCGCCCAGCCCAACGAGGTCGAACAGAGAAGCCCCTTCAAAGAACCTGACAAGCACATCCACATCGCTGGTTTCCCTCTGCTCCCCCCTCACATAGGAACCAAAAACTCCTACAATCTCAGCCTTATACTCCTTTTTAATAACATCCTTCAGCGAGTTCAGTGTGCTTATTATTTCATTAAGTGTTATCTTCTTCATTTCCGCACCTCTTCAAACTCTCCCTTCTCCTTCCACTCCTGCATTGGCACAATAAACCTCACATACTCAACCTTCTCAACCACATTTAACTTCTCGGCGGGATTGTTGATAATGCATAGCCTTGGATTTGT
>JALUAR010000060.1:19398-21582 GCA_027050975.1 Thermodesulfovibrio sp. | reverse complement strand
GAGTTTGTTGAGAGAAAATCAGAACCCATCATTGTCTTTATGGCAGATAAAACATCTCCCGGAGCCTGGAATCTTCCCCTTTATAAGATGTTTGCCGACCCCTTCAACACAGCAGGTCTCGTAATCGATCCCACAATGCACGAAGGCTACAGGTTTGATGTTGTCGATGTATACGGCCACAAAGCCATAACACTTTCCTGCCCGGAGGAAATGTACGATCTCCTTATGCTTATAGGTGCAATGAGGAGATTCATGATCCGCCGTGTCTTCAGAAAGGATGGAGAGATATGTGCTGCAGCATCCACACAGAAGCTCAGCCTGATAGCTGGAAGATATATCGGTAAGGATGATCCGGTCCTTATCGTTCGTTGCCAGTCAGGCATGCCTGCAGTCGGAGAAGCCCTTGAACCGTTTGCCTTCCCTCATATAGTTGAAGGATGGATGAGAGGCTCCCATCATGGCCCACTTATGCCGGTTGCATTTTATGAAGCAAATCCTTCAAGATTCGATGGCCCACCAAGAGTTATTGCCGCAGGATTCCAGTTATGCAACGGCCATCTTATCGGTCCAAGGGACCTCTTTGATGATCCGTCCTTTGATCGTGCAAGATCACTTGCAAATGAGTTTGGTGATTACTTCAGAGCTCACGGACCATTCGAGCCTCACAGACTTGGCCTGGATGATCTCGAGTACACAACAATGCCACAGCTAATGAAAAAATTGGAAGATCGCTTCACTGCGGAATAAAAGACACAGGGAAGAGGTGGGCAAAGCCTTACCTCTTCCCTTTACCCTTTAAAAGTCTCTCTTGCAGTTCGGCCCAGTCTTCCAGCACCTCAGCATTCTCTGTATCGAAAAAACAGAAACGTCTCTTCACATAATCTTCTGCAAAATCTATCAGTTCGGGAGAGCCCACCACAGCGTATATGTTAACATGCATGTTTTTTAAGTCCTCGAAAAAGCCTTCTCCATACCATCTGAGCACAACCGACTCCGGAAAGGCTTTCTCTTTAAGCCACTGCTTTGCCATCTCTTGGCCGAGAATCGTTGTAATATATACAATCCTGTATTTCTTGGCCAATTGACTGAGAGTCTCTTTGCTGCCTTGCATCGGTTCTCCCCTGACAAACACACTCATAATACCACCCTCAACCTCTACAAGCAACACCTTTTCCTGTTTACGGAGAACAAGGAGATAGGCATGGCCTGTATCATCAGCTGTCTTTACCTCGATCCTTATCAGTCCTGCACGGCTGGGGCGGTACTCAAAAAGGGCATAACCGTCTCCTCCACTGAGTCGTTTGCCAAGAACCTTGCTGCCGGCACGGAACTCAACTAATTCTCCGCCTTTAGGAAAGAACCTTCCCTTTGTCAGGGCCTTCAGCATAACCGGTGTCTTCACCGTTGTTATGCTATCAAAGACTACAATTTCTGCAAAAGAAGAAACAGCAAGCCCTAGCGTGAAGACTAGAGGCACAAGACATCGAAGCAAATATCTCATCCATTCCTCAGCTTAATCCGCCGTGACCTGCCCATACTCCAACAACAACTGCCAGCAGACTCAGCCCCAGAACCACCCAATGGAAGACAGTCAGCCTGAAAAAGATCTTCGATGTATCCTGCTGCGCCTCACCCTTGAAGATAACCTTAAAGAGTTTTCCCTCAAAGAGAAGAACCAGGACATAGAACACCCAGACAAAGAGCATCAGAGTGGGACCTACTCCCTTCCATGTTAGAAGAAGGCTTGTCTCACCTGTAAGATGAAGCAGACCAAAACCCGTAAGTCCCGCGATAACAACGCAGAGCTTTGCAATCTTTGCAAATCTGTGTTCAATCCCCTGAAAGAACAAAACCTTTTCCAGTGAGTTTTCCATTCGCATAATCATTGGAAAAACTATCATTGTGACAAAAGCCACACCGCCGATCCAGATAAGCACCGACAGCACATGTATTGCGATTAAAACCTGATACATAACCATCACCTCCTGTGTATTTATTCCATCATTTCTTCAATCCTTTTACATACTATGCATTCTTCGGTCTCTTCCGTACCGTTTTCCCATCTGACAACTCTGATGGATGCATTCCAACAGACCGGACATAGTATGTAATAGGCATCTCCAAATCCTTTTTCATTACTGAATATCAGTGTTGTCCACATACTAAATTTTAGAGTCTTTTACA
>JALUAR010000060.1:4381-19388 GCA_027050975.1 Thermodesulfovibrio sp. | reverse complement strand
GAATATCTACCATGACAGAGATCATAAACAATCACGAAAGTGACTACTGCCCGTCAAATTTATTAAATTATACACCTAAAACTCGGATACAAACAGGATGTCATGGAAAAGTTACAGGATCCTGTGTCGAACAGTTAATACTCCTGTCCTTTTACGGTATTTAATCGTGTACTAATATCCATGCTATCGTCTATACCTGTATAACTGTCTAAGCAGCAGTAGTCTCTGCTGTGCATATCTGCCAAGCTCCGTATGCGGTGCAATACGCACCTGGAGCTGATACTCCCTGATTGCCGACTCTATATCTCCCAGGTTTTCATAAGAGATTCCCAGCATACCGTGAACCTCCGGATGCCTTGGTGCTGCTGAAGCAAAGACCCTCAGATAAGGCACAGCTTCGCTGTATCGAAGGAGATTAAAATAGCTTTTGCCCATTCCAAAATGTGAACCAGGATGTTGGGGGTAGAGCTCCAGACTTCTTTCAAAGTATCCAATTGCTTTCTCATAGTTTCTGTTTTTTAGTGCCACAAGTCCCAGTCCGTAATAAGAAGGCTGGTATTGTCTGTCTATCATCAATGCCTTCTTAAAATCCTTTTCCGCTCTCACAAGGTTGTTTCGCTTTATATTTATCATTCCATACAAAGAGTAGAAAGGGGCCTGTTTTGAGTCCCTTCTTATCGCCTCTTTTACAAGCTCTTCTGCTTTTTCCAGAGCCCCCCTGTTGTATTGCATGACTGCCTGGTCATAAACAAAATATATCCTGTTAAGCCGTTTAAGATTCTGAATGGCTTTCTGAAACCTGTCTCTGTATTTACCGTTTCCTTTTATATTGTAAACAGGCAGCCTTTTTATCATCTCCAGTATCTCTTCCCTTCTCACCTCCTCCCTGGGATGGGTAGAGAGGATTGCATCAAGAAGGGTGTCCTCCCTTTGTTTACGTCCCAGGTTTTCCAGATATCTCTGGACAGCTATCTGGAGTCTGTCATGTGCTCTTACTGCCTCATACGGGTCATATCCGAGAGCCGCCATGTATCTGACACCAATGCGATCAGCCTGCAGCTCCTGCTCACGGTCAAACTTCAAAAGCAAGAGGCTGCTACCGACAGCACCAAGGCCAAGAATCAGATCACTACTGTTGTTCTTTCCCAGTGCAACCGCTCCCACAACAAGGCCAAGCTGCTGAAGGGTACCGAGAGTAATTCGCTTGGCGGTGTGCCTTGCCATAACATGGCCCACCTCGTGCCCCATTATTGCAACAAACTGGGCCTCATTCTCAAGTTCTGCAAGAAGTCCCCTTGTAATCGCAACATATCCTGGCAGGGCAAAGGCATTCGGAACAGAGGTATTCTGAACAGTAAACCGAAAGGGGAGATTCGATCTTTCGGAATGGCTCCAGATCTCTTTTACAATAGGCTCAAGATATGCCTTCAGTTGCGGATCATTAAATTCACCACCGTATGTCCAGTTAAGCGAAGGGGCTGCCCTCCTGCCAATCTCTATCTCCTGAGTCTCTGACACTAGCATCAGTTCATGCTTGCCTGTGACAGGGTTTACAGCACACGTGGCAAGCAACAGAATAAGTGGAAAAAGTAAAACTCTTAATAGCCGGATTTTCTTATCCATCTCATACCACACAACTCTTGAAATTGACAGATGGGACAGTTTTCTCTCTTATTGGATGTGGACCCGAAATTTACCGATGGGGTCAGTATCTCTTCCATAAGTCTGAGAATAATCTCTTTTATTATATTATACTCTTTCTGTCCCTCTACCACCCAAACCTCGGAAGCAATATTCATCCTGCCTCTGCCAAGCAAAAGGTAAACTCCATCAGGCCGTTCTCCGTACACCTTCTCATAAAGCGTCATATAGAAGGGTATCTGAAGTGAACCTATGGCCTCTGGCCATGAACTCCGCTGTGCCGGATCGAGTTTGTCAAACCTTATTCTGAGATGTCTGTCAGAAGCGGAAATTTTATAATCAATAATCACTAAAGCCTTATCTGTGGCACCTTCTCTTTTTTCTATCTTATCAATACTTCCCTTTATAAAAAAACCGTTCAGGTTGCTCTCGAGCCGTTTCTCAACAGCAACAGTGGTTATGGAGATATTTCTGTCTAACATTTCATGATAGTAATCCCGAATCAACTCTTCCAGTCTCCTTTTCATCTGTCTTTTGAGCATATAAAGTGAGCCTGATGTAGCACCTCCGTAATAATCTCGGAACCGTCTCTCTACAATAGCATCCATATCTTCTATAGTAAGGTTTTCCTTTGTAAGTTTCCTGCCTTTTCTCTTTTCAAAGTATTCCCTTAAGATGGAATGAACAATGGTTCCGATATCCGATCTTTCCATTTCCGAGTCTATCTCTCTGTACCGGTCAAGACGAAGAATATGACGATAATAAAACCTCAAAGGACATATAAGATAGTCATCCAATGAGGAGGCACTGAAAGAGAAATCTCTTAGAACCTGCAAAACCTCTTTTGTCTTCTCCACAGTCTCCGGGTCCTTATTGTCTAACTTAACATTATATTGAATACTTCGAACAAATCCCTCGGTATCCGTTCTTCCTTCCATCTTCTGACGTTCCCAAAGCAGACGCTCAACGAATCTGCTTTTTTCGTTTCTGTCATTTTCGACAAAACAGATATGAACTTCCCTGGCTCCCTGTATAAGAAGATCGAAATATGCCGCAGATAACCGCTCCCGGTCTTTATAGGTTGTCAGACCAAGCATCTGCCTGGCCTTCTGGGGTAGGACAGAATCATCCTTCTTTGATTCTGGAAGAATCCCCTCGTTTACATCTATTAAATATACCCTGTCAAATTTCAGGTTCCTTGTTTCAAGGAATCCCAGAACCTGTAGACCTCTCAAGGGGGTTCCTTCAAAGGGAATGGTGCATGAGCGAAGATATCTCTTTAAAAACTGAAAGTAACCGCTAAGGTCTTCGAAGCTGATAGTCCCGAAAAGCGAAAGTTTCAAAGAATCAAATGCCTTAAGGAATCCCTCTGAGAAGGGATAGAACAGGGGATGATACAGTGCTGTACTGTTTTTATAGATATACATCAGAACATCCGCTGCCCTCTCGGATAATTCTCTCACACTTGAAAAGTTCATAAATTTCCTTATGGTATGATCATGAATATTTCGTATATGATCTCTTAATGACTCCTTTGGGACCTCCAAATCTGAAAGGATATTCTCTGCACAGCTCAACGCCATATTCTCTATCTCATCAAGCCTCATGAATACAACCCTCTTGTTCTGAAACGCCCCTTCAAGGGCATGAAACATGGCTCTCGTTATATCTGCTCCGGCACTTTCGGAGGGGTTAAAATAGATATTTTTAGTATACGGATGAAGAACAAATCTTGTATAATCCGGTATGTATACATTATCATCTGACATGGAAAGAATCAAATCCATCAAGCTTGTAAAAAAGGCAAAAATAGGAGTCCTGAATAGCGGATATCCCATTGAAATATTGTACTGATCCTGATCTAAAAGACTGAGGCAGTGGTGAAGCAAAGGCACCAGGCCATCCGGTGAGGGAAGCACGATAACACTGTTTTCGCCGATCTGTCCACTCTCCTTTAGCTTTTTGATCTTCTCGGCTACAACAAAAATCTGTCCGTGCCTGTCCGGACTACTATACAACTCGATCTCTGGATCTGCAGGATTGTCATCCATGAGTTCATCGACTTTGCTAAAGATTTTCTTAAGTCTTTGAAAAAGGTCATCAAACCGCACTGTTTTCTGCATCACAAGCAAAATATCCGAAAGCTCATCCAGTCGCTTGAACAGCTTTTCCTCTGTTTTTGTCAGCGCCAGAAACCCTGCAAGTATAATATTAATCTCTTTGGGCAGGGCTTCGAGTTCCTGAGCTACTGTGGTGTATCTGACCGAACGAGTAGAGAGATTCATCTCCTGCAACCTGACATAAAACTCTTTATAAAAATGCGAAAGGGCCTGAAGTTTTCCTATGCTCTCATCCGGGATCATATCTGTCACTGAGTGGTCAACCATCTTTACCTGTTCTGGAGATATATTCTCGATCAGACACTCTTCGATATCTCTGAATATCCTTGTTCCTAAAGCAAGAAAGCTTTCCGGGGAGAGGAACCCCTCACCTCCTATAGGTTTGGAAAATTCTCTATGTATTTCGTAAAGAATTGCCACTGCATCCAGGCTATCTATCCTTCTCCGATGATACGCCAGATGCTCTTCATAGAGGAAGTCCACAAAGTCATCCATGGAGAATATCCTGGGAGGAACAAATCCCCCTTTTATGCGGTTCGAGAGTTCCTTCCGAAGAAAATGGGCGGGTCTTCTGCCTGGAAATACAACGACATAGTTAGAAAAGTCTCTTGTTGACAGGTCAATTCTGTCAGCAACAAACTCTATCATATTGTATGACGGAGGAATCAGAATCAGTCTACTCATAGTGTCTCCGACAAAGTTAAAAGCATCAAAAAAAACAATACTACCTCAAACATAGCTGTAACGATAATGAACAATCGCCCCCCTTTGAATCCTTATCACTGGTGTTGGGATTGAGGAAGATTGTCAAATTGTATGATTCATATATAAGTCGCATCACAAAACAGGTATTAAGGTAAGCACAATAAATGCCAACAGAAGTGTTGATGATACGGCAAGCACTTTAAGCCTTGCCCACCTTCCCCGGTCAACCCAGGGAATATAAAAAAGGAGAAATATCGAAAGCAGGGGTATAACAACGGTACCAACGAATATCCATCTACCCGGGAAATATCTGATTAACTGATAGAGCCATAAAAAGTACCATTCGGGTTTAGGTTGATAAGGAGCTGTAAAATCGATCATCCTGCCTATCCCTGGCGGCCACAGTAAAGCAAGCACCACCAGCACTTCCAGTGTCAGAAAGACCACAAGGAGTATTTCAATCAAATAGTCAGGATAAAACCGTTTTTCTTCCGTTCTGTTTTTGTTAGCCAAGTCCGATAAGCCTCGTTCTGTGTAATTTTATCATTATGTTAAAACAACAAGCTCCTGTGGTGCAACCTGACCATCTGTTATCATAACGGTTGACTCATAGCTATCCGGATTACCCAGTCTATTGCTTTATGTTTACGAGGCATTCCGCTTTATCAATTTATATCCTGGCAGATATGTGGTTGACTAAAGGTCGAAGATAAAAAACTGTTGCAAAGAAGTCAGTCCGTATGCTAAGTTATCTTATATATCATAATGTTATCAAGGAAAAAATATTGTTCGGAAAACAACGACATCGGTTCTTTCCTTTTCTGTTTCTTTTTATTATTTTAGGCTTTGTTTCTTTCAGTCTAGCCAGCGCAACCGTTCTTTACAAATGGACGGATAAAAAAGGCCAGGTTCATATAACCGACTATCCCCCTCCTGCTGATGAAGAAGCGGAAGAGGAGAGCATCGAGGAACTGACAGAAGAGAAAAGAACTGTTCCCCAATCTGCTCCGCAAAAAGAGGAATTCAAAAACACCCCCTCGCAGCAACCCGAAACTCCTTCGGTCCAGGAAGAGATAGAAAGGATATTAAAAAAGGAGTTTGAGCAGCTTCAGAAGAAAAAATCAGATCAAAAACCGGAAGCCGTACCGCAGAGAAGATTACCCTCCATGCCAAAGCAACAGCCTGCCATTCCTCCTCAGACAAAGATACCATCTGCTACGGGCCTTATGTTCCTGATGATGGGCACCGGCATGATGATATTTTTAGTAGCCCTGGCTCTGTTGATGTATTTCTATTTTTCCCTGACATCATATATGATCTGCAAAAAGCTTGGCATCTCCTATGCATGGCTGGTGTGGGTACCTGTCCCTGTTGCAAACTTCATCCCCATAGTAAAGGCAAGCGGAAAACCTTTGTGGTGGATACTGATTCTTTTTGCACCCTCTTTTCTTGGACTATTAGGGGCAAATGCCATAGTAGGGGTCCTCTCTCTGGTAATGGGCCTGGCAGCTATAGTACTCGTTGTCATCATCTGGATGGGAATTACAGAAAATCTCGGGTTAAACAAATGGGCCGGTCTACTTATTCTGGTTCCTGTTGTTCAACTTGTTTTCGTCGGTTATCTGGCCTACAAGAGCGAATCCGCAGAGAAGCAGATAGACACAAAGAAGCCCACATTAATTGCTGCAGCCGTCTTTATCATAATTGTAATTGCTATCTCTGCACTCTTCTACCTGACGGTACCTCCATTACTCAGAGAATCATTCAGAGCTCCTCAAATGACATTTAGAGCCCCTTCGTCAACGTCTGCACCAATTAAACGACCACCTTCAGAGGATCAAACCTACAGACCTGAAAAGGTTGTAAGTCTTACGGAATCCGAATACACCAAGTTGTTAAATTCAAAAAGGGTCTCTTTCCCTTCAGGAGCACAGGTAAGCATAGGTCCGGCTGCTATTAAGATGGATCAGTTCTGGAGTAGTAAAAACTCTCCCCATCTATGGTTAAAGGTGAAGATGCTTTCAATTCCAAATTTAACTATAGCTTCCCGACCTGTAAAGCTTGTTATAAATCATATCTGGGACAAAAACGGGAAAGACCTTTATAACGGTAATAACCAGTTCGAAAAGGAGTTCTTTCATAATTTAAATCTCATAAAGTCACCGGATGGTATCACCGCTATAAGAGATGTATATCTTAAACCAGGGGCTACACAGGAAAGTATAAAAACCGTGGAAGGAAAGCTCATAATAAAACTTCCTATTCAGATAAAATCCCTATCATTTAATACGACCGACAAGGATAAGGAACAAGCCTACAAAGGGGTCAGGGTAAGACTCAGAGAAATAGGGCCTGATTATGTTGTGATATCTTATCAGGGTCCGCCTGAACACTTCCTTAGCATGATTGGCTATAATGCCAAGGGAGAGGCATTAAAAAAGGCTGGTTCTTCCAGAATGAGACTGGGCTCCGGAACAATTGAGATCAGACAACAATTCTCCGGAAGGGTAAGGAGAGTGGATGTGATTGTGGCATCAAAGATCCAGGAGGTGGAGTATACCTTCAGTATCTCAAAGTGAACAAATATCTTTTAATCCGTTGTTGCATCCCTTCCGGTATCTTCTCCTTGTACTGCACCTTCCTGTTTTATCTCATTTTCCTGATTACTCTTTGGCTGTTCGGAAGAGAGTTCATCCTTAGACTGTTCTTTCGAAATTGTCTCTTCGTTGGCAGATGATTCCTCTTTATACTGAACTCCGCCCTGAACAGAGTCTTTTCTAACCCTTTTTATTGCCGGGTCATCAACAAAGGGACTATAACTCTTCAATCTGACCTCTATTCTATCACCTTTGTTGACAAGGAGGTCTATCTCCGGCACCTTCTTTCTAAAGGTTATTAAGATGGCACCTTCCTTGGTATTAAGCGTCATAAGAAGAGTGTTACCCTTTCTCTGTTTCGCAACCACCTCACCCTCGATCTCTACACCTTTTGATTGCAGACTCTTCGGGAGAAAGGGCCCCACATACTCCGGGGCAAAATATACTCCAAGCGCTCCCACTACCAAACCTATAATAAGCACAATCAAATAGCTCCATATCTTCATAATTACAGAACCTCCTGTTTTGTTCCTGTGAGTTACAATAGTTCTTGTACTGGCAAGACGCGACCTCTGGTCGGGTCTCTTGACATTATAACACTGAATTACTACCATTATACAAACAATGGCAAAAAATCACCCGATTCTGTTAATATCTATAGCAAAATACAGGACTCAAAGATATTCGGATGGTTTATTCTGAGAAAATAACATTAAAGACAAAAGGCTTTTGCGATATCATCAACATTACAGAGAGGGTAAGTCACATCCTTAAAGAGTCTCCAATCGAGAGAGGAATTATAAATGTCTTCTGCACCGGGTCCACTTGTGGAATAACGATTATTGAATACGAAGAGGGAGTTTTAAAGGATCTGCAAAGGGCAATGGAGGAGATTGCCCCTGCAGACAGATCCTATGAACATAACAGGCTTTTAGGTGACGGAAATGGCTTTTCCCATGTTCGCTCAGCCATTCTGAAACCCTCTATCTCTGTACCTGTATTGGACGGAACTCTTGCTCTTGGCACATGGCAGGAGATTGTATTCATTGATTTCGACAACAGGCACAGAGATAGAGAGATAATCATCCAGATAGTTGGTGAATAGTCTTTGTTACCTGCCAAACTCCCTGTCTATAGTTGCCTTGATCTCTTCGATCGACTTTTCCTGTGAGTAAAGCTGGGCGGCCCTCAGGGCCTCCTCCTGACAGAGTAGTCAGCCAGCGCCGTGTGTTTCAACAAAGCAACTTAACAGACTTACATGATTAAATGGTGGCTGGTCACATTCACAATAGCAATACACCTGATCCAGTATCTGTGGATACCTCTTGGCAGCAGCATAAGCGGCCCTTGTCATTCCTGTAAACTGTGCAGGATCAAGTACAGGTCGTGTCTCCCCGCCTTTAACATAAAAGGATTTGGTTTTACCTTGAGGCTTACTGAAAGGGTCTACCCCTGCAAACAAAAGCGCAAGGATAATCCCTCCAAATATAACCGCAACCCATAGCCCCTTTTTACCAGAACTCTGCGCAGTACCTTTCTTCCCTTTCTTCTGTTTTTTCACCCTATCAACTCCTTTCCCATAATGATACTTTGTAAATATTTAATCATACTGTTGTGAAGAAAATATGAATAGCAAGTTCAGGGATGGAGATAAATGATTTTGGAGTGATACAGGGACAGGTTTTTATCTGCAATAAAGTTGAAATAAAAAAGCCCCTCCCATGAGGGAGGGGCTTGATGTCGTTAATGTGCAGGCTCCCCAGGGCCTACGCTCTCTCTTACAGAGATTACGATCTTGTAAAGTACCGTCAGGATCAGAAATCCAACGGCCCACACTGCAATACTGATTATAAACTCTGGCAGAGTTGGCCAGTACTCAAAAACCTTCTCGAACGGGTTAGGCACAAATCCACCGATTACCAGACCGAAGCCTTTGTCAATCCACAGTGAGATAAAGACCATTATGCAGGCCCATGTAAGTGTTTTCTCATGCCTTCTCGTTGTAGGAATAATGAGAAGGAACAGTGCACCAAGGGCAAGAAACACAGAGATCCACATCAGAGGAACAAGCTTGCCATGTCCTTCAAGCCCCAGGAAGAGATACTCAAAGGAGTGTCTGTGTCCGGGGATGCCACTGTACAGAGCAGTAAACAGCTCAAGTAACAGGAAGAAGACGTTGGCAGTCATTGCATAAGCAACAATCTTACTAACTGCCAGGATGGGTTCTCTACCCGGATCAAATTTGGTGTATTTCCTGAGCAACAATGCAAGCAGTATCAGCAGTGCTGGCCCTGATGCAAAGGCTGAAGCAAGAAATCGTGCAGCCATAATAGCACTGAGCCAGAAGTGTCTGCCTGGCAGGCCGGCGTAAATAAAGGCCGTAACCGTATGGATACTTATTGCCCAGGGAATCGAAAGATAAACAAGCGGTTTTACCCATTTGGGCGGCGGTGCGTCCTTCCATTCTGCCTGAAGTGTGGTCCAGCCTATTACAATGTTAAGAAGGAGATAGCCTGACAGCACCACAGAATCCCAGAAAAGAATGGAGTTCGGTGTTGGATGAAGCAGAACATTCATGATCCTCATTGGCTGTCCCATATCAACGAAGATGAAGAGTATACACATGGTAACGGCAGAGACCGCAAGAAACTCACCCAGAATTATAATCTTGCTAAACTTCTTGTAATTATGCAGATAGTAAGGGATAACAAGCATGACAGCAGAGGCTGCTACTCCAACAAGAAAGGTAAACTGAGAAATATAGAATCCCCATGAAACATCTCTGCTCATGCCCGTAATACCCAAACCGTAACTTAACTGCTTTAGGTACACAAGGAACCCGATACCAATTATTCCAAGGAGGACAAATACCAGTGTCCAGTATCTTCTGCTACCGACTAAAGCCTTCTCAAACATCTTCTTCACCTCCTATTATGTAAAACACACTTGGTCCTGTGCCCAACTCAGCCTTACGACGCAGACTAAAATGTGTGTTCAGGATTCTTCTCACCTCCGAATTGGGATCGGCAAGATCTCCAAATATAAGCCCACCATTTGAGACCTCAACACATTTCGGTTGGAGCCCCTTTGCAAGACGTTCTACGCAGTATGTACATTTTTCTACAACACCCTTTGTTCTGGTAGGATAAGTGGGATCTATCTCCTTAATAAAGGGTCTGGGATCTCTCCAGTTGAAGCTTCTGGCACCGTAAGGGCAAGCAGCCATACAGAAACGGCATCCGATACATCTGTGATAATCCTGCATGGTTATGCCGTCAGACCTTTTAAAGGTGGCCTTTGTGGGGCATACCCTGACACATGGTGCATTATCACAGTGATTGCACAGGAGAAAGAAAGGTTTTTCCTCGAACTCCTTTGGGAGAAACTTGTTTTCCTGGCCAGGAAAGGTATGCTCATATGTGTCTGTCCAGATCCATTTGATCTCATCCTTGGGATTACCAAAATCAGGAACATTGTGAATTTTATGACATGCATCAATCACCCTCTGGTAATCCTCTTCTGTCTTGAACTTACTCAAGTCAACCACCATTGCCCACCTTTTTGCAGTAAGAGCACCAGGTGGTGGTATGTACTCAGATGCCTCCAGGCCACGGCTGAATATCCAGCCTGTAGCTGATGCTCCTATTCCAAGGCCTAAGCCGGCCAATCCGATAAACTTAAGAAACTCTCTTCTATCCATACTCATTTTGCCGCTCCTCCCTCTTTTACAAAGTGACAATCCCAGCAGTATGGTTTGACATTGGCATACTTATGACACTCGTCACAGAACTTGTTCTTGTTGGAGTGGCACTTCATACAGGTGTTCTGCAGACTGATCTCAAAGAGTTTACCCTCGGCATTCCTGTAGGTTCTCTTAGCCTCTCTGAGGGCCATGTTCCTCCAGTCATCTAATATCTGCATATGATTCGCCCTCATATACTCTTTGGACTCAACACACTTCTTTTCCGCCAACTGCTTGATTACTGGTGTGTCCAGCTTTGGATCAGGCTTAACATTGGCCTTCCCGATATTGTAATAAAAGGGGAAGGTAGCAAAGAGCAGAAATATTATTATCCCGGTAATTATCTTTCCACCATCATACATCTTCCTCTTCCTCCTCCTTTCCAGGCAAGTCTTCTAAGCGGAGGTCCATAGTACGTTCCTTCTCACCTGTCATTACAAGGGCATTGCCAACAAGTTCATGGACTCCGCAGACCTCCACTTCTGGAACCCAGTACTGCATCAGGGTGGTAAGTGCAGCCCTGTCAATGGCACATATATTTGCAAGCATGTTAACGCCATACTTCTCATTAACATATTTGACGGCATTTGCCCTTGGAAAGCCTCCCCTCATCCTCAGTTCCATATTCTCACTGGCATTGAGTCCAGATCCGCTTCCACAGCAGAAGGTCTTTTCCCTGATAGTGTTCTCTGGCATTTCATAAAAGTGATTTACCACATGTTTGAGGACGTATCTGGGCTCCTCAAATATTCCCATTCCTCTTGAGGTGTTACAGGAGTCATGGAAGGTGACTCTGAGGTGGTCATTCCTGCTTGGATCAAGCTTGATCTTGCCATGTCTTATCAGGTCTGCGGTAAATTCTACCACATGAACCATCTTTGTGGACTTGGCATGTTCAAATACAGTTCCTGTAATGGGTGATTTGGGAACCTCCAAGAAATCAGCCGGTCCCCACCATGTGTCAAGATACTGATGGATCAGCCTCCACATGTGGCCACATTCACCGCCCAGGATCCATTTCACACCAAGCCTTTTGGCCTCAGCGTAAATCTTATAGTGAAGCCTCTTGGCCATCTCATTGGATGTAAAGAATCCGAAGTTACCACCCTCTGAAGCATAAGTACTCCAGGTATAATCCAGTCCGAGTTCATGGAAGAGCATCAGATACCCCATACAGGTATAAACACCCGGAATTCCAAAGAGATCACCCGAAGGGGTAACAAAGAGGATTTCTGCACCCTTTCTATTGAAGGTCGGTTCAATACGTATACCTGTTATCTCCTCTATATCATCACACATCATCTCGATATTGCTCTGGATTGTATGGGGCTCGAGACCGAGATGATTGCCTTTGTGATAACAGTTTGCCACAGGACCGGCAATCCAGTCAGTATTGCAACCGAGCAGATTGATTATCTCTCTGGCCATTATGGTAATCTCTGCGGTATCTATTCCATAGGGACAGAAGACAGAGCATCTTCTACATTCGGTGCACTGATAGAAATAATACCACCATTCCTTGAAAACATCCATTGTGAGTTCTCTGGCACCGGCCTTTTTTCCCAGCAACTTTCCGCTTGCCGTAAAGTACTTTCTGTAGACAGACCTCATAAGCTCTGCTCTCAGCACGGGCATGTTCTTGGGATCGCCGGAACCAATGTAGAAATGACATTTATCTGCACAGGCTCCACACCTTACACAGATATCCATGAATAGACGGAAAGAGCGGTACTTCTTCAGCCTGTCATCAATACCCTCTAAAACAATATCCTTCCAGTTATCCGGCAGTTTCCAGTCATCCTCATAGGGCTGCCATTCTCTGGGATTGGGAAAACCAACCTCTTCTAAGTATTTGGGTCTGGCACCATAACAGTAGGTGCCGGGCTTGAACTCTACAGGCACCTCCATCCACTGCTTCTCTGGTGGCCTGTAGTCTATCTTTGAGAGTTCATCTGGTTTTGGTGTTTTTGTAGACTTTGGTTTTGCCATGGCCTTACTCCTTTCCCTCGCTTTCTTCTGATGCTTCTTCAGTTTTATTCTCTTCAGCAGGTGGATTCTTCTCAACCGGTATTCCAACTGATATCATCTTATCCCTGAACTCCTCCTCATACTCCTCGTAGGTGTGCACCTTGACATCGTAGTTCCAGGGGTTAACATGCCTTACCATACGACTGTTGTTTGCCAGATTTCTTGTAGGACTGAGGAATATTCCACCAAGATGTACCAACTTACTGAAGGGGAAGTATGCAAACAGGGTACTTACCAGAAAGATGTGGATATAGAATATGGAGCCGATACCATCGGGCACGGTCGGACTCAGCCGTGCTAACCCTGTGGTCAGTTCCTTAACCTTGACTATATCCACTCTGATAAAGTACCTCATGAGGATTCCCGTTGCAGCAATCGCCATTATGAGAAAGAGAGGGAAGTAATCGGCTGGTAGGGATATGTACCTAACCTGAGGTATGTAAATCCTTCTGAGGAAAAGATAGGTCACAGCAGCCAGCAGAACCACGCCAGTCATCATAAGGTTAGGTACCCCTATCTGGAGGAAGCCGTCAACACTTTCGATAAGACTAACAAATGAAGGAACAGGATTGGTAAACAGACGGAGATGTCTGATCAGAACAATAAGGAAAGAGTAATGAAATACGATACCAGCAAGCCAGAGCCACTTCGCAGACCCGTATACAACCCTGTCGCCACTGCGTTGCATCTTGAGGTTTCTGAAGAGTGACCTGAACAGCAGCACCTCCAGAACCATTCTCAAGAAAACCTCTTTACCTGTGGCAGGACTCTCTAACTTGTTGTGTTTGATCCAGGGAAGGGATTTTTGCTGGCCACAGGTAGTGGGGATATGAAACGGTACGGGTGACTTTCCCCACTTCACAACACGATAAATCAGACCGATAAAGAATGTTACCACAGCAGCATAGGGGATAACCACACCGAACAGAGCCTGCAGGTGAGCGCCCTTGACCCCAACAAGGGCTATAATCACAAGGGCTATTACTACTCCGAAGGAAAACAAGGCACCCATTTACAAAACCTCCTTACATTATACTTAAATTTCTCCTGTGAGTCGCCAACATTTCAAACATCTAAGAAACACAATAAAAACTTTTCAGGGCAAATCATTTTGGTCAGAGCCGTCATCAATCTCTTTCA
Source organism: Thermodesulfovibrio sp. (assembly GCA_027050975.1). Classification (GTDB taxonomy): domain Bacteria; phylum Nitrospirota; class Thermodesulfovibrionia; order Thermodesulfovibrionales; family JdFR-85; genus JALUAR01. The sequence continues at coordinate 5,415 of JALUAR010000060.1, read as the reverse complement.
ACAGATTAGCCCTCTCCAGGAGCTTATAGGTCATGTTCCTCATCTCGGTAGCCTTCAACTCATAAATCTTTTCCCTGCATTGCATATAAATATCAAAGGCCATTAATGCAAGTTTATCTATTTTTGATTCGATTTCAACAAGCTGTTTTGCTATGCCGGCCTTTTGAATCTCCTCCCCAAGCTCTTGTCTGATAACATCTTTTAAAAGGAACATAAAACCTATAGCCTGTGAGGGTGTAAATTCCTGAATTGCCCTGATTCTGATGACTCTGTCAAGAAATGGTGTAACCTCTTCTGGCTGAATCTCCCCAAAGAGTTGCTCATACACCCCGGAGATACCTTCAGATATTGCATGTCCCACAGGATTGGCGAACTGATCCTTCTCCTTCTGCAGGAATCGAGAAGTCTCCTCAGGATAGGTCTTGATTATGACATCAAACCATCTCCTCAGTATGACCTCTCTTCTGTCCTGTAAAAGGTCTCTCAGTTCCATAGTTTTAGGGTGTAAAGTAAGATTATCGCCATGGTTGACCCCTTTCTGAGAGGAGCCAACCATGGTATGTTAAATTTAATTAAGTTATGAGAGTTATAAGCCCTCCCCTACCCGATGAGGAGACTGTAAAAGGATCTGGTCTCTTATACACAACCAGTTGGCTTTGGCAGACCTGCATATCTACATGCCTGCTTTGCAGGACCATCGGGGAATAACTGGTAGAGATACTTGGTGTTACCCTTGTCCGGACCCATGGTCTTCTTGATCTCCTTAACCAGGATCTTGATCATGGGTGCAATCTGATATTTCTGATAGTAATCTCTGAGGAAGTTGATGATTTCCCAGTGCTCATCAGTCAACTCAAGGCCATCCTGCTGAGCCATGAAGTTGGCAAGCTCTGGAGTCCAGTCATCAAGGTTCTGAAGATAACCCTCTTCATCAACCTCAATCTGCTTACCCTGGAATTCAATAGTTGCCATCTCTAAACCTCCTTATTTTGATTTTTGAATGGGAAAACCCATTAAACACCACTGTTTTAAGG
>JALUAR010000060.1:0-4371 GCA_027050975.1 Thermodesulfovibrio sp. | reverse complement strand
ATAAAACTTAAGACAGACTGACGATAACTGTCAAATTAAAAATATTAATTCATTCATTAACCTTTTTTATTATTTTACCTTTTAATTTAACAAAAAAAAGCTTGCTTTCCCCCCTCAGTCCATACACAACCCTTTTGGGAGAAACTGTATGTGTCCTAAAATTATAATTAATAACTCTTTCGTCATAATTTACACCCCTATTAAGGCTGAGAGCGAGATCCCAGTCACCACCACAGGCATAAACGAGGGCATCCATGAAGGTCTCACCAAGATTCTTACCTGTAGGATCATAGGCGTAAACTGCACCGCAGTTACATACACCACCTGAGAAGAAGCCTAATTCTGTAGAGATTTCCATTGGTCTGTGAAAGAGTTCTCCACAGAACGGGCATCGCGGCTCAGTCAGTACACTTTTGTCCTCACGATCCCTCTTTCTCAAGGTCTTGAAATTATATACCCAGAAGGGGTAAGAAGTCAAATTTGATACTGAATCTGTCGTGGAAACCTCTAAGGGCAGCGAATTCTGCGATAAGGATTTGGAATCCCTATTTCATATCCCCGGAGAGATACTCATCAACCAGTTCAATTATATGAAAACTTTTGTCAGATCCCACTGACTTGGAAAGCTGAAAGAGACAGCCCGGGCAGGCTGTAATAAGCAGCTGGGCTCTGGTTTTCTCAAACAGATTGACCCGTTTTTTAAGAAACTGCTGAGAGGCTTCTCTGAAGCTCAAGGAGAAGGTTCCGGCGAGACCGCAGCATCCGGGAGCGTCTCCTCCTGTCTTTACACCCATTGTGTCAAGTAGTTTTCTCGGCTGATCAAACTGATTTAGCCCGTACAGGGCGTGACAGGGGTCGTGATAAAAGGCACTGATTGATAAAGGGTCCCTAACGGGAATCTGTCCTTCAAGGAATGTTATCACATCGGTAATTTCAATAGATCTACCGATAAGCTTTCTGTAGGTATCCTTTAGCGTTTGAACACAGGTTGGACATAGGGAAAGCATTGTTTCCACCTGCAACCCCTTAAAGGTCTCCAGATTTTTCATTGCCATTTGCTTTGCCTCCTCCAGCATACCCAGGCCAAGCAATGGAGCACCACAGCACTGCTCTCCCTTTAGAGTAACCACTTCATAGCCAAGGGCATTGGCCACCCTTATGAAGGATTCACCGATCTGAGGGTAAAGAAACTCCACGGCACATCCTTTGTATAGCACCACTCTCCCTTTTGGCTCTTTATAACTATAAGGAGGAAACACTGTTCCTATGTCGCTCAGCACATACGACTCTAAGCCCAGGCCTGGCTCAATCAAGTCCTTTTTAATCAGATAAGGTCTGATCAGAGGGAAAAGTAGTTTGAAAAGCCTGAATGCCTGCCTTCGTTTTTTAAGTAGAAGAGGAATGAAAAGATTTAAACCTCTCAGGCTTTTTTTGGCAAGCAGTGCACGGCCTTCATAAAGTGACCAGATAATATCCACCCCTGCTGAGCAGCTATCCGCGCATGCTCCACAGAGAAGACAGCTAAAAATTCTTTCCCAAACCTCATCGGTAGGTTCCAGTTCATTGCCTAAAACCGCCCTTAGAAGTCTCAGTCTTCCCCTGGGCCCCTGAGATTCCTTATGCAATAGATAATATGTGGGACAATCGGCCTTGCACCCTCCACACAAGACACATCTTTCAAGGTTATCCCTTAACTCTTCAGTACTCATTTCTGCCTTTTTGTATAATCCTATTTAACTTCCCACTTTTAAATCCTTCCAAGTCAATGCACACAAAACGATAACCAATCCTGAGAAAGGTCTTGACCACCTCTCTTCTTAAGGAACCGTCAAGGAATCTATCTATCTCTTCTTCAGGAACCTCTATCCTGGCAAGCTCTCCGTGATGTCTTACTCTTAACTGCGTAAATCCCAGGCTTTTGAGGTATTCCTCTGCCTCCTCCACCATCCTGAGCCCCTCCACTGTAATCTCCACACCATAAGGAAAACGGGAAGATAGACAGGGAGAGGAAGGTCTTCTATAAGTCTCAAGGCCAAGGCTCTTCGACAGATGCCTGATCTCGTCCTTGGACAGTCCCGCCTCAATAAGCGGACTCCTTACACCATACTTGTCTCTTGCCTTCAGCCCGGGACGGTAATCCGAAATGTCATCGACATTGCTACCCTCAAGGACCCACTGAAAGCCTTCCTTCTCAGCCACTGTCTTGAGAGTCCCAAAGAGGGTATCCTTGCAGTAGTAGCATCGCATCTCCGAGTTTTTGCAAAACTCCTCCTTTTTCATCTCCTCAGTAGGTATAAGTCTGTGGGGGATCCCTATAACTGAGGCCATTTTTTTAGCCATTTCTATATCTGACTTTGGAGTGGTAGGAGATATTCCCGTAACAGCAATGGCCTTTATTGCACTGTCACGGACAGCCTTTATCAAAAGAGTGCTGTCCACACCACCGGAGTAGGCTACAACCGCACTATCAAGCTCTCGGAGTATTGCTATAAGCCGTTGGTATTTCTCCATTTTTAAGACTCCCGAGTACTGTTAATTAAGATGAAAATTAAGGCAGGAAGGCTCTCTCATTAGATACAGAAAGATAAATACACTCTAAAGTACTGTGATATTGTAGTTTTCCTGGTGCATGTTTGTATCTTCCTTCACGATAATCTCTATGCCCTTCTGCGCCTCAATCTCCTCAACGGCATGACGTTGCTCATCGGAAAGAAGCTCTGCAACCTCCGGATGAGCGGTAATGATTACCTTTGTTCTCTTAGGCGCTGTGAGGCGTTCGATCTTTCTAAAGATCTCAAAACATACTGTCCGCGGGGAGAGCACAAACCCCTTGCCCTCACAGTAAGGACAGGGATCACAGAGTGTCCTTCCCAGACTCTCTCTCACCCTCTTTCGGGTCATCTGCACAAGGCCGAGTTCGGAGATATTGTATATGGTATTCTTTGCTTTGTCCTTCTTCATCGCCTCCTTAAAGGCGGTAAAGACCTTCTCCCTGTGCTCAGGAAATTCCATATCAATAAAGTCTATTATTATAATGCCTCCGAGATTTCTAAGACGTATCTGATAGGCTATCTCCTTTACAGCCTCAAGGTTGGTCTTCAGAATTGTCTCCTCAAGATTCTCCTTCCCTACATATTTGCCTGTATTGACATCTATAACGGTCATGGCCTCTGTCTGGTCAATAACTATGTAACCGCCGGACTTGAGCCATACCTTTCTGCCCATGGCCCTTGATATATCCAGTTCAACACCAAAGGCATCGAAAAGAGGCTCCTGTCCTTCGTAAAGCTCTATTTTATCGGAAAGTTTCTGGAAATATGAATTGACAAACTCTTTTATCCGTTTGTACTCCTCAGGAGAGTCTATAACCACCCTTTCCACATCATGACTCATGAGATCACGCACACTTCTGATTACAAGATCAAGGTCACTGTAAAGAAGATGGGGTGCCGAAACCCTTTCCTTCTTCTCCTGAATATTTTTCCAAAGCAGCATCAGGAACTCAAGATCTTGTACCAGTTCTTCCTCGTCTGCCCCCTCTGATGCGGTTCTGATAATCAACCCGTACCCCTTAGGCCTTATTCTCTCCACGATACCCTTCAAGCGCTCCCTCTCCTCCTCATCGGTTATCCTTCTCGATATACCTACATGTTCGAGCCCCGGCATAAGCACAAGATAACGACCCGGCAGGGTTACATATGAGGTTACACGGGCACCCTTTGTTCCCAGGGGGTCCTTGGCAACCTGCACAAGAAGCTCCTGGCCCTCCCGCACAAGATCCTCTATCGGAATATCTCCGCGGCCTTTCTTTATAGGTATCTGGATGCTTTCATCCTCATCCTCTAAGAAGGGAGCATAGGACTCTACATCAGCCTTTATATCTGCAACATACAGGAAGGCAGCCTTTTCAAGGCCAATATCCACAAAGGCAGACTGCATACCGGGCAGGACTTTTACGATCCTTCCCTTATAGATATTTCCTACGTGAGAGGCATCCTCTTTCCTCTCAACATAAAGCTCTACAAGCTGTCCACTCTCAAGTAGTCCTACTCTTACCTCATCAAAGGTTACATTTATTAAAATCTCACCTGACATCAAATTTTACAGGGGTTAGATCAGATCCATCGGAGTAATCCACCCCTTTTTCCATCCGTAAAGACCGGTTCTTGTTACCCTGAGTTCCTCTATCGGAAGGCCAAAGATGCCCTCCATCACCTCCTTAATCTTCACCTTTCTGTCTCGAAGGTCCTTAAGCCTCAGAAGAATCACACCTTTCTTAATTATATCAAATTTTTCAATAAAATCACTAAATTTTCTATTCATTAATTGAAGTTTCGTCCCCTTCTCCGGCACCTCCACCTCGTACTCCTA
>JALUAR010000059.1 GCA_027050975.1 Thermodesulfovibrio sp. | reverse complement strand
GGGGGAGACCACCCCCGGTCTGCAGAAGGGAGGGGGAGGGGACTAATGTGCTCCGTGAATAAGTACAGGCAGACATCTTACACAAACGATCTTTTCTTCACCCTCATGTATACAGGGAAGATAAACCCTGTCATTTTCGCTGTAACCGCAGACAAAACATTTGACTTCCATAACTTAGTCCTCCAGTTCGTTTATCTCTTTTACGATCTTGTTCGGGTCCACATTGTGCATCATCGCTCCAAATGCTATTGACTCAACCTTTATCCCCGGACATGTAAAGCAGCCATTTCCGAAGTACTTCTCTATAATCTTCATCGCTTCAGGTCTCTCCTTTATAATGTCCCCTATTACCGTATCCTTTGTTACCTCTTTCTTTGCCATGGTATCCTCCTTTCCTTCATGTTTTTCTTGATTATATTTTAATAGATATCTTCACTGGTTAATATGATTTATGTCATAATCACTTTTTTCTTGCAAATTATCCTATTATGTTATATACTATATCTAATTATGAAAATAAAAAGGGTAGCATTTATCGAAGCACGCTCGCCCGGCGCTCATATTTACAGTAAGTTTCCTATTCCCAGGCTTGGCGCCGTACTGCTTTCAACCATTCTTAAAAATCGAGGATATGAGGTAAGGGCATTTATTGAGGATATCTCCGAGCCCGACTGGTCCTTTATAGAAAACTCCGATATAGTCTGCATTTCTACCATTACCTCGACAGCTATAAGGGCATATGCAATTGCCGACAAACTGAGAGCAATGGGAATTCCCGTAATAATAGGCGGTGCTCATCCGTCTTTTCTGCCGGAAGAGGCCCTTGAGCATGCAGACTATGTGGTGCGGGGAGAGGGAGACTATAGCTTACCGGCCCTTATCGATTATCTGACCAGGGGTAAACCGGACCTGTCAGAGATAAAGGGTATATCCTACAAGGACAAGGATGGCAAGGTAATTAACAATGTTCCCCATCCCCTGATCGAGGATCTGGATAGTTTGCCCGTGCCTGATTTATCCCTTGTGCACAACTGGAATCCTGCATCAGTTTATCCTGTCTCCACCTCCAGAGGCTGTCCGTATAATTGTAAGTTCTGTTCTGTGATTCAGATATTCGGTAGAAAATATCGCTTCAAATCGGTTGAAGGCACTATCAGGGAGTTGAAGCATGCCGCAGAACTGACAAAGTCCACGAAATTTATAGTTGATGACAATTTTGCAGCCAACAAGAAAAGGACAAAGGAGATTCTAAGGGGTCTTCTTGCAGAAAGGATCAAATTGAAATGGACAGCTCAGGTAAGAACCGATGTTGCCCGTGATCCAGAACTTCTGAAACTTATGGCAGACTCAGGCTGTGACACCACATACATTGGTTTCGAATCAATTAACCCTAAGACCCTTGAGGCTTACAACAAAAAGCAGGATACGGAAGATATTGTCAGATGTATAAAGGCACTCAAAGAGCATGGTATCAGAATTCATGGAATGTTTGTTTTAGGTGCTGACACCGATGATATCGATACCATACGAAAGACTGCTGATTTTGCCATCAAGCTGGGTATAGACACGGTACAGTTTATGATGCTCACTCCATTGCCCGGAACTCCCTTCTTTTATGAAATGAGAGACGGCGGCAGACTTTTACATACTGATTGGAGCAAATACGATGCCCACCACATTGTCTTCAAGCCGACACTTATGACACCGGCAACATTACAGATAGAAACCCTTAAGGCAATGGGTAGGTTTTACTCCTGGAGGTACATACTACGCCATCTGGCAAAAATGGAGTTCTTCTATGCTGCCGTAGGAATGTATGGCAAGAAAATGATAAAAAGGGCAATGAAAGAGATTCAGGACTATCTTGAGGAACTCCACCTCACTGATTTAGAAACAACCTCATTTGCCAAAGGCTGTTCATAATAAATTACCACTTCTATCTTATCCTGGCAATATTACTGTAAATGAAGATCCCATTCCCTTCTCAGAGCGAACCTCAATCCTTCCGCCCATTGTTTCAAGAAGTTCCTTAACAATGGCAAGCCCCAGGCCTCGTCCCTCTGAGTAGGATCCTTTGTAGAACCTGTCAAATATCTTTTTGATATCATTCTGGTCTATGCCTCTACCTGTATCCTCTACGGTAATGAAAAACTCTTTCTCTCCGTATCTACCCCACCTTACGGTAATTCCACCCTTTTCTGTATACTTCAATGCATTGGAAAGGAGATTGTTAAGCACAATATGTAATTTATCAGGATAGGTTTTCACAGTTATATCCTCTCCCACCGAGCTAACCGATAATCCCTTCTCTTCAAAGAGATGCCTCATCCCACCAAGCACAGAATCCATGAACTCCTTCAGTTGCAGTGTAACAGCCTCTCCCCTTTTGAAAAAGCTTGCCTCTGCCCTTGTTATATCCTCTATGCCCTCCACAAGCGTAATAAGCCTGTCTATCTCTGTCTGGAGATTCTTCAGCACCTCAACAGGATCAGAGATAACTCCGTCTTCCAGTGCCTCTAAATTGCCTTTCATTATGGTCAAAGGGGTTCTGAGCTCATGTACTATATTGGAGGTAAGATGCTTTCTGAGGGCATCCTCTTTTCGTAATGCCTCCACCATGTAATTGAAGGCATAACTGAGTCTGTCGATTTCATCTTCACAGCGAAGCCTTCTGTAAAGCTTTTGAAACCTGTGTCGGCTCCTGGGATTTACAGAGAAATCACCCTTTGCAATCTTTTCAGCTGCCTCTGTCAGGTTTCTGATAGGATTTGAAAGGAATCTCGTAAAGAGTATTGCCAGCACCAGGGCCCCGCCACCTGCTATAAGAAATGAGATTATAAGAAACTCCCTGCCACGACTCCTGAAGATATCCTCCTTCTGGGGAATAAAGCCAAGCCTTCTTAGTGGTCTCACATAGAGTCGACCAATCTCCTTACCCTTCACATAAAGGGGGTACCATATGAAGTCACCATATCCGTAAGGCAGATCAAAAAGAGAGTTCATTCTTTTAAGCATGCTCTGGTTGAGATCACCAAGGACCTCCATTGTTGAGAGAATCCGCTCTCCTGCAGTATCCTCTATATATGCCTCAAAACCGAGCATCATGGCCCAGTGCAGAGACTCCCTCAGAAGCAGTTCATCCCAGTGTTTATCTTTATAACTACCCTCCACAGAGGCCAGAAGCCAGTAAATACGGTCCTCCTCCGTGCTTTTCACATACTCGTTAAAATCCCTTATAATGAGACGCTCAAAGACAATGTTTGAAAGAAGGGCAAGAAGTATAATGGCTATGAAGGATATGAATAATTTAGTCCTCATCCAGTCTGCCTATGAATTTATAACCCACACCGTAAACGGTCTTGATATAACTTGGATTTCGTGGATCATCCTCTATTTTATGCCGGATATTTTTTATATGTGCATCGATGGTTCGGTCGTATCCCTCGAAATCATATCCAAGTATGGTATTTACCAGTTGAAGCCTGGTGAACACCTGGCCGGGTCTTTCGGCAATTGTACTGAGAAGTTTGAACTCCGTAGGAGTCAGAGTTAATGGGGAATTACCCTTTCTAACCTCAAGGGAGGCGGTATCAATTACCAGATCACCCCCGTTAAAACTGAGAATTCTCTTATTACCTTTTGTTCTTCTAAGCAGTGCCTTTACCCTTGCCACCAGCTCTCTCGGGCTGAAAGGCTTTACCACATAATCGTCAGCACCGATTCCAAGCCCTTTTATCCTGTCCTCTTCATCACTCTTTGCCGTGAGCATGATAATAGGAATATCCGAATCCTTCCTTATCATCTCGCATATCTCTTCTCCGGGAATATCGGGAAGCATTAAGTCTAAAATTATGAGATCGAATCCCTCTTTCAGGAAATCGATGGCTTCCGAGCCAGTGGATGCAACTGTCACAGCATAGCCCTCCTTCTGGAGGTATGCCTTTACAATATCTGAAATCTTCTTTTCATCCTCTACAACAAGTATTTTCATACATGCACCTCATGAACAGGCTATACTGCGCTTCTGCGCGCATCATCTCATTTCAGCAAATCATTAGCATATACAAATATCATAGCAGCGAGAATTCCATTAAAGCAACAACAAGAACTATAAGGGCAAGAGGTATAATCCTTTTATACACACCCATCATATCGGCCCTGAAATACTCCCTTGTCAGAATGAGACATACATGCACTGGAGAAAGCAGAACCCCGATAAAGCCGGATGCAAAGGCAAAAGTAAAAGAATGGGGGTCGGCTCCAGTAAGGGAATAGATAAGGGGGAAGGTACTCCCCACAAAACCAACGGTGATTCCCGTTAAGATTCCAGTTATAAAGGGCATGAGAAATAGCACCGGAAGAAGTGGGATATTGTTCTCGGAAAAGAAGCGGCTTATGTTGCTCACAGCCCCGGAGACCTCAAGTACCTCCTTAAATAGCATAACTCCGGCAATAAGAACAATAACATCCTTGGAAAAACCGTGGCGGAATGCCTCCTTCCATCGCTGCACAGGCAGTCTCAGGATAATCATAAGAAAAAGGGTAAGTATGACCAATGCATAATGAAGTGGCATGTGGCCGAGTATTACCAGACATAATAATCCTATTATAGGCAGAAAGTATACAAACCTTTTCCAGGACCAGCCGCCTGTTCTCTCAAATCTTCCCCTTACCCTTCTGAGCATCCACAGTCCTGAAAAAAACATGGTCAATGCATAGGGAAGATTAAGGAGTATGTAGGTTCTCACCTCAATGGATGTAATTGCCGATGCCAGGATAAGTCCAGGATAAAGAGGCAGTATGTACTCCCAAGGATGCCTGTACCAGTAGTTTGCAAAGGCCTTATCCTCCGGGCTCATTCCAAGCCCACGCGTGGCCTCTTTCACCATGGGAGCTGAAAAGTAGGCACCTCCCACCGAGGGAAGCATTCCGATCAGCAGGGGCATGGAGATAATTACAGCCAGTCTGTTTCGCAGCGTCTCCTTCATTGAGTTCATCATACCCTCAAGGATAGCCCGCTCTCTGAGAACAAACTCAAAGATACGGATAAATGTAAGCGCAATAAGCAAGGTAATTGTTACTCTGGAGGTGACAGTCCCTTTTATCGACAGCGCTATCCTTTCTGGAGACATAAGATAAAAAAGGGCTAGCACTGCCGAGGCAACAAGGAGAACATACCCGACATTCCACCTTCTCCTGAGCAAGAGAAGAATGATCAGAAATACCAGAATTAGTTTTATAATATCAAACATGGTCTTTATCTAAAAAAGAATTCGAATG
>JALUAR010000058.1 GCA_027050975.1 Thermodesulfovibrio sp. | reverse complement strand
GTATAAGCTGGTAAGATTATAAAGGAGGTCAGATGCCATACTTTGTTGTTCATGAGCATCATTCGAAAAGACTCCATTATGATTTCCGTCTTGAAATGGAGGGGGTGCTGAAGTCCTGGGCTGTACCAAAGGGCCCCTCCATGGCACCTAAAGACAAAAGGCTTGCCATAATGGTGGAAGATCATCCCCTTGAGTACGGAAAGTTCGAAGGCATAATACCAAAAGGACATTACGGTGCAGGGCCTGTTGTTATATGGGACTCTGGAAAGTATGAACTCCTTTCAGGAAGCATCGATGAGGGTAAGGTTGAGTTTCTGCTAAAGGGACAGCGACTCAGGGGAGCATTCGTTCTTACAAAGCTTAAGGGCAAGGACAAGGAGTGGCTCCTTATAAAGAAAAAAGACGAGTATGCCGTTACATCCTATAAACCGGAGATTGCTCTTACAGAGGAAAAGTTGAAAGAGATTAAGGAACGGATACCTCCGTGCGAGACAGAATGATTGGAATTCCCCACTTCTTGACCAGGATATAAGAAACAGCCGAAGTCTAAGGCTCGGACATTTTCCCATCTTTATCCCTTCTCTGCTTCGAAAGAAGATTTGCAATCTTTGCAAATTCATCCATACTCAGTGTCTCGGGACGTCTTACGGGATCAATCCCACAGGAGACGAGCAACTCCTTTATATCTCTACGGAGTGGCTTGAGGGAGTTTGCAAGGGTCTTTCTTCTTTTTGAGAAGGCTGTCTTAATAACCTTGAAGAGCATCTGTTCATTCGCAACAGAAACAGGCGGGTGCTCTCTTCGCCTCAGGTGTATGACAGAGGAATCAACCTTGGGCGGAGGCACAAAGGCCTTTCTTGGTATGTTAAAGACAATCTCCGGCTCGGTATAGTACTGGACCATCAGAGAAAGGACTCCGTAATCTTTTCTCCCGGGCAATGCTATTATCCGCTCCGCCACCTCCTTTTGAACAGTAAGTGTAGCTGAAATCAGAGGCACATCATGGTGCAGGAGCTTAAAGATTATAGGGGTTGTTATATAGTAGGGGATATTCGCCACTACCTTGAAGGGTGGCAGTTCGTGAAATGGATACTTCAGCACATCCTGGCAATGTATCTCTATCCTTAAAACTCTTGAAAACTCCTTTAAAAGTTCCTCGCAGAGGATCGGATCATACTCGATTGCAATAACCTTTGCAGCCCTTTCTGCAAGCATTCGTGTAAGACGGCCCTTGCCAGGGCCTATCTCCACCACGATATCCTCGGGTTTGAGATGGGCGGCATTTACTATCCTCTCCAGTATGGAGGGGTCAAAGAGAAAGTGTTGTCCTAATCTTCTTCTCATATATTTCGGCAGGAAAGTATTCTTAACTCAGTATGATAGGTGATTCCTTGTTTGCAAAAGCAGGTCTGGGCTTTATCTTCTTTTAGTAAAATACTCTATTATTGACTCTACCATTGCGTCTATGGTGGCTTCTTCAGGCATGATATGCACCTTAAGGCCCTTTGCCTCAATAGCCTTGACTGTAACAGGCCCGATAGCCGCTATGGTTACATCCCTGAGGAGGTCTTCCACATCATCTCCGAGGATTTCGCAGAGATTGTTGAATGTGGCACCTGAGGTAAATGTGGCAAGGGTTATTCTTCCCTCTCTTAAGAATCTCTTCAGCCTCTTTGCATGGCTCTCCGGCTTTACAGCCCTGTATGTTACAGGCACATCAATCTCTCCACCAAGCTCTCTCACCCTTTCCGGGAAAACCTCTCTTGCAACCTCTGCCCTGGGTAGCAGTATCCTCAGCCCCTTTATTGACTCCTCTCCACCAAATGCCTCTATTAACCCCTCTGCACGGAAAGCAGAAGGTATTAAGTCCACTTTAAGACCGAAACGCTTCAGTTCTGATGCGGTTTTTGTACCTATGGCACAAAGCTTCAAGCCATGGAGTTCCCTGATATCCCGGTCAAGTTCCATTAGTCGTTGGAAGAAGAACCTCACGCCATTGGCACTTGTAAAGACAATCCAGTGATAACTCTGTATCCGGTCAATTGCCTCGTCAAGCTCCTTCCAGCTTTCAGGAGGAACAACCTTAATCGTGGGAAACTCAATTATCTCTGCACCCAGGTCTTCAAGCCTTTGATACGCATCTGTATATTCCCTTGTTATCAGTATTCTTTGTCCGAAAAGGGATTTGTTCTCATACCAGCGAAGCCGCTGCCTGAGCCGCACAACCTCACCCACAACAACCACTGCAGGCGGGCGTATCTCATTGTCCCTTATTACTCCTGATATATCCTTCAGTGTGGATGTGATAGTGACCTGGTCAGCCCTTGTACCCCAACGGATCACAGCCACAGGAGTATCAGGGGATTTGCCATTCTCTATCAATTTCTCAGTTACTTTCTCTATGTTTTTTACAGCCATGAGGAACACAATCGTGCCCTTCTGTGTGGCAAGAAACCGCCAGTCTATGCTGCTTTCCGTCTTCGTTGATGCCTCATTTCCGGGCAGCACCACAAAGGATGATGCATACTCCCTGTGGGTAAGAGGAATTCCAGCATAGGCAGGCACAGCCACTGCTGAGCTTATTCCTGGAACCACCTCAAACTCAATTCCTGCCTCTGCCAGCACCTCTGCCTCTTCTCCGCCGCGACCGAAAACAAAGGGATCACCACCTTTAAGACGACAAACCGTTTTTCCCTCCAGGGCCTTTTCAACTATGATTCTGTTTATCTCCTCCTGACTCATCTCATGGTGACCGCCCCTTTTGCCTGCATACACAAACTCCGCCTCGTTCTTAATATAATTGAGGATCTGTGCGTTCAGATGAAAGTCATACACAACCACATCAGCCTTCTGAAGACATCTAAGCCCTTTCACGGTAAGAAGACCAATGTCTCCAGGGCCTGCACCAACCAGATATACCTTTCCCTTTTTCCCTTGCATAAAATCTTCCCTGAAAAGAGTAAATACAATTATAGCATATCAGTTAAGCTAATTGGGTAGTGTCAAGAATCTTTCGCACATTTCTCTGGTGATCTCATCTGCTTTTCAAATAGACTTCTATCTGAAGTGCTCCCCAAAAATGAGAAACCCATTATGTAGGATTGTATAATTAATCTATACATAAGGAGGAGCACAGAAATGAGACCAAACAAGTTCTCAATAGACCAGATCATTAGAATCATAGCTGAGGCAGATCTGCCTGGCAACTCTGTCTCCTCTGTGGCAAGAAAATACGGTATCAATCCAAACACCATATACCGATGGAGACAAAAATACAAGGGCATGAGTGCCTCTGAAGCAAAACATCTCAAGGTACTTGAAGAAGAGAATGCCAGGCTAAAACGACTTCTTGCTGAAAAGGAATTACCCATTCACCCCAGAAAATCAGAGATTTTCTGGGGACCCCAAATCCAGGCACTTACTGACATCATTAAAAAAAATCTCTGAGCAAACAGGAATTGAAAATGCTTATTCGGGAAATTCATAAACAGTTCAATGTCCCTGTAACAGTCCTGTGTAAAAGATTCGAGATCCCAAGAGCATCTTTTTATCGTACAAACACAAGAGAGATGATGCTGAACTGCTTGAGAGAATAAAGAACATAGCCTTTAATCACTCTGCCTGGGGATACAGAATGATATGGGCTGAACTCAGAAAACATGGCATCAGGGTAAATCACAAAAAGGTCTATAGACTCTACTGTTCTGCTGGACTGCAGAAACCGGCTGTAGTATCCGGAAAGAAGCATTCTAAGCCCACACAGCCTTTTGAGGCTGCCGAGGCAGAATTCCCAGGGCATATATGGGCATGAGATTTCCTGCATGACAGAATAACCTCTGGAAGAGCTATCAGGATATTCAATGTGCTGGATATCTTTACCCGCAGAGGCTTTGAGCCACCGGGGGAGTTTTCTCTGCCTGGCAGAGCCATAGCCTATCATCTTGATCGTCTTTGCAGGCAGTATGGCCCTCCAAGGGTTTTCAGACGGGATGATGGGCCTGAGTTTCGTTCTGTAGAATTTCAGAGAGTAATAAGAAAATGGAGAATAAGAGAGGAGGTGATACCACCGGGACAGCCTTTTAACAATGGCCATATTGAGAGTTATCAGGGCACCATGAGGGAGGAATTGCTTGACCGAGAGGAGTTTGATAGCCTTCAGGATGCTCAACAGAAGATATGCCAGTGGGTGAGGTTGTATAATACCGAGAGGCCCCATTCTGCTCTTGGATACAGAACCCTGATGGAGGTCTGGCATGAATACCACAACTCCTGACATAACAGGTGTCTCAAATTTAGGGCGCGTGGCAGTAATCTCTCTCATAACTCCTGTCTCACTTTTGGGGGCATATCATGATCTACATCTTTTTTCTCTCACTGTGTGTTGCTGTTCTTGTCTCTCACAATATCACAAAACAAACAACAAAATACCTAATATAAAGGATATTCCTGCAATTTTGATTAAAAACTTGTCACCTTTATTAAGCTCAATTCCCATTGATTTAAACTGACCATATTTTATTTGATACTTACTGCCCACATAGGCTATAAGAATTACTGATAAAACCCAGCAAATTAGGCCAACCCAATTAAGTACATTACGAATCATCAAATTTCACCACATTAGTGATTATTATTGTGTATTAAAAAGGTTATGAAGCACCTTTGAAAAGTGCTCTATAGAAGTACTTACTGATATTGGCGTTCCAATGCCTAACCCTAAGCTTATTCCTTTGAAACTTAGATCAGGAGTTAATGAGTAAGAAAGATACTTACTTAATCCTACTGATACTAATACTTCATCAGCACCTGGATAAATTGAACATCTTTCATCAGATTTTCTCCAAAGAATCTGAATACCTCCACCTATAAGAGTTGTTGAAACACCTATGTCGGTTTTTTGAGATGGCCACCATCCATATTTGGAATCATATATTATTGCGCTAAAATCTACCCCTCCCCATGATCCTCCTATAGCAATTGTCAACAATCCTATAGGATCAATATAGTTAATAGAAGAGTTCCCCACATACCCATACAAATTCAAATCCCCACCCTCAAAATCTATCGGATCCTTTGCTGTCCAGCGGCCAATTGCAGGGTCATAATCACGAAAGCCAAATCTCACCAGTCCTGTATCAGCATCGTACAACCCACCTGCAAATCCAAAGGGAATAGAAAATGATGGATTCGTATCGTAGATGATGTTTCCAAACGAATCGTAACCTATCCGTTTTACTATGTTACCTGCATGATCAGCAACAGCCCTCAATGATCCTACCTGGTCTTAGAGGAGGT
>JALUAR010000057.1:16657-22365 GCA_027050975.1 Thermodesulfovibrio sp. | reverse complement strand
AGATAAAGCCCATGGGGTTATTGATCTCATGGGCAACGCCTGCAGCCAGCTGACCAATGGATGCCATCTTCTCCTGCTGAAGTATCTGTAACTGTGTCTGCTTCAGTTCCTCGTATGCCTTCTGAAGTTCCCGGTTCTTTATCTCTATCTCACGATTTTTGCGTTCCAGCTCTTCCGTAATCTGTTTTAACTCCGTTGTGTCATGGAAGGTTATAATGTAATTGACTGCATCTCTGTCTTTAAAAGTAACGGAATATGAGTGTACAACAAACCATTTACCTGACGGTTTATGATAGAGTTCTGTTCCTGAGCCGTAGAGTGTACCTGTAAGCAGGTCATTTTCAGAGAAGAGGCTCTCCCACTTTTTGCCCAAAATCTCGTCGAATGGTTTATTGAAAAAGGCGGTTACAGCCTTGTTACATCTAATAATTCTTCCTTTGTTGTCGGTAATGAGAATCATATCGGCAAGGCAATCTACAGTGCTTTCCCATTCCTTTTTTGCAATCTCTATCTTTTTCAGAAGGCTGTCAAGGGCCTTGTTTTTTTGTTCCAGTTCCTTTTGTTTCTGCCGTAGTGCCTCTTCTATCTTTTTGCGGCGTGATATGTCACGGATGATTGCCGTGAAGTATCTCTGTTGGCCGGATGTCCAGGTGGACAGGGACAACTCAATGGGGAACTCTGTTCCATCCTTGCGCACTGCATTAATCTCGACTGTGTGTCCCACTATCTTGAAGTTCTTTGTAGTGGCAGCCCGTTTGAAAGCCTTCTCATGCATTTCTCTGTATCCTGCAGGCATGAGGATAGTTACGGGCTTTCCCAGAAGCTCCCTTGGTTTATAGCCGAATACCCTTTCCACAGAGTTATTGCAAGAGATAATTGTGGCATTAGAATCAGCGGTAATTATTACATCTGGAGTGGACTCAATAAGGCTGATAAGCTCGTTGTTTGAAAGTGCCTGCTTTATCTCTGAGACCGCCCTTATAATCTCGACCACCTCTGTTATCTCTCCATTACAATTGGTAAGGGGGGCGGCCACTACTTCACAGTTTCTATTTTCGCCATCAGATCCAAAATGTTTGTGATAAACCTTTATGGCCTTGCCTTGCCTGAGGACAGCTTTAAGTGGACATCCCTCGGGACAGGGTGTATCCCTTTTATGAGTTAACTGAAAACAGCAACTTTCTCCTTCACGGTAATCGGTTATCCCTGCCAGTTCCATTGCAGCGGTGTTCATTAATCTGACACGGTAGTCCTTCCCAATAACCAGTAGCGGTTCTGGCAAGGCGTTGATAAAAGATTGAATCTCTTCTCTTTCTACCATTTTCCCCTCTTTTATTTTTATCGGAAGTTTTATGAAAGTCTTTAATTTGCGAAAGGGTGGAAGTGATGGAGATTGAAAAGATAGCAGATGTTAGGTTAATATCGCTGGTAACCTTTTAAAAATGATTGTTTTTTAAAGGGTGTCTCGTACAAACAAGGAGAGCATATGGCGACAGTACATAAGTTGGCGGTAGGCCCCTGGAGGGCGATTATTGAAACCGCTTTTTATGCAAACTCTGTGAGAAAGACCTCGATAGCGGAGCTTTACAAGCTTGCTACCAAACAGCCAGAGATTATAGTTACATCAGAACCAATGTACAAGCCTGAGTTATTTGGCCTTCCCAGGAATGCAAAAGTGCTGGTTTCGCAGGATGGCAAGGTTGTAGGAAGAACTGCCCGTGCAAGAAGGCTGGTCAGGGAGATGGGTAAAGATAAGGATATGTACCAGGGTATCCTCAGAGAGGCTGTTTATCAGTTTAACCGTAGAGAAGGGTTATGGCTTGAAGGTATTGTTGGCCTTCATCCGGATTTTATGCTTAAGGCCCACCTTTTGAGCCCGGTAACAGATGCAAAGAACATGATGGACTGGGGATTTAATTTTACTCCCTGGATGGAGCCCTGGATCAGTACATACAAAAAGTCACGAGTGATTAACGAACCAGATATCCTGGTATTTGCAGATCCCGAATGGTCACATCCGGGTTTTCCTGATGGTCTTGTTATAGTAGATGATATAGAAAACTGTATTGCCATTCTCGGAATGAGATACTTTGGTGAAAGGAAGAAGGGCACCTTAACACTTGCCTGGACATGCGGTGTCAGACACAATATGGTGGCCTGTCATGGCGGGATCAAAAAGATAGGGAATAAGCCTCCTGTGGCAGTCTTTGGTCTTTCGGGTTCGGGGAAGTCATCCATTACCAATAGCCATGATCATGAGGGTACACTTAAGAAATCCGAGAAGGTGACTGTTATACACGATGACGCATTCTTGATAGATCTGGATAATAACCTCTCCGTTGCCCTTGAGCCCAGCCTATTTGACAAGACCGATTCAGTGGAGTTTCGCGATCCACAGATTAAATACTTTTTTACAGCACAGAATGTTGCTGTTACAAGCCTTCCTGACGGTACAAAGAGGCTTGTTGCCTATGATGTGCGTAACCGGAATGGCCGATGCATAAAGTCAAGAGACATGTTTAATCATGCTGATGCCTGTGAGCGACCTGGAAAGGTGATCTGGCTCCAAAAAGATCCCAGTCTTCCTCCTATTTGCAAGATGAAGAGTGTTGGGTTGGCAGTAGCTATGGGAGCCTCCCTCAGTACGATGCGTGCAAAGGGTGTTGAAAATGTGGATCCAGAGGAGTTGAAAAAGCTTGTGATAGAGCCCTTTGCAAACCCCTTCAGGGTTCATCCCCTTCTGAGAGACTGCCAGCAGTTCAAGAATCTCTTTAAGATGGGCACTGAATGCTATGTAATGAATACATATGCCTTTGGAATGCCAGGCAATCTTGTTGATATTCCGAAGGAACTATCTCTCAAGATAGTTACCGAGCTTGTCAGAGGCAATATCCAGTGGCGTGACTGGAAGTCATTCCAGGGGCTTCAGATACCAAAAAATAGCAAAGAACTCTTTGGCCCCGACTATGATAAAAAATACAAACCCCATAGGGATCCGGAATACCTTGAGTATCTCCGTGACAGGATACAGGACAGGATTAACTATCTCTCCAATAAGAGAGACACAGATCATGACATGGATAATGCCTTCATCGGTCCCCTGGTAGAGGTGAGAACCGTACTTGACAGGACACTTAATCCTAATTTAGGGCTTTAAACACTCCCGGGGCTTGAATACCGAGACCCGGGTAGCCTATGGAAGAAAAATAGAGAGCATAGCCATTATTATCGAATAGATAAGGTTTGCCATGGGAACCACGAAGTATCTTGTCAGACCAAGGAATATAAGGGCAATTACTATGAAGAATCCGTAAGGTTCCAGTCTGCTGTATTTCTCAGCCAGATTCCTTGGCAACAGTCCCGCCACTATTCTTCCTCCGTCAAGCGGTACAAGGGGAATAAGATTGAAGGCTGCCAGATAGATGTTCATTATAATGCCATACTTCAGCATTGCCGAAAGAGGAATGAAGAGCTTGGTAACCACTATTGCAGGTGCAACGGTTTCAAGCAGACTAAGTAGAATAATCAGCAGTCCCGAGAGGAAGGCGATCAGGATGTTTGTTACAGGTCCTGCGGCAGCAACGTAAATCATGTCCCTTTTGGGATTGCGGAGATTATATGGATTCACCGGTACCGGTTTTGCGTAACCAAAGGTGAATTGGCCATGGGTGGAAAAGAACAGGAGGATGGGGATAACGATTGTTCCCAGGGGATCGATATGGGCAATGGGGTTCAGTGTCAACCTTCCCGAACGCTTTGCCGTATCATCACCGAACCAGTAGGCGACACAACCATGTGCCACCTCATGGAAGGTTATGGCAATCAGGATGGGAAGGGCTGCAATAACGAGTGATCTTATGAATGAAACATCCAAGGCCCTGAACTCCTCTATATAACTTTCTTAATAATAAAGAAAAGCCCTTCCTTTTTGCAAAACAAAAGGCTCTATGCACTTGCTCTCTGAGAGTAAGCCTTGTCCCTCCTTGGCTTTGCAGGCTGAACCTTAACCTTTCTGCCGTTAAGGAAGGAGTCGTTAATGGCTGTTATAACCTTTTCTGCAAGGTTCTGTGGGACCTCCACAAAGCTGAAAGAGTCATGAAGGGATATCCTTCCGATCTTTCTTCCCGGTATGTCTGCAGCATTTGCTATTGACTTCACAATATCCGGAACCTTTACCCCGTCCTTTCTACCGACAGTCATAAAGAGCCTTACATAGTGGTCACTGACAGCGGCATCTTTTGCTCCGATTTCTTCGATTTCATCGATATCCATGTCAGCTGAGACAAGGCTGAGAGCGGCTGCGGCAATATCCCTCAGGGAGTGCTCCTCGGAAAGGGCATCAACCATGGAAAGATAGCTTTCATGGGCACCCTCTTCAATCTGATACCTGAGTTCTTCCATCAGATCCTGTCTTCTTGCCTCCAGAACCTCATCCTTTGTGGGCAGTTTTGCCTTCTTTATGCGTGTCTTTGCAGAGCGCTCGATCAGCTTTAACTGCCTGAACTCTCTGGGCGTGACAAAGGTAATGGCAATTCCTGATTTGCCAGCCCTTCCGGTTCTGCCAACACGATGCACATAGCTGTCCGGATTCTGAGGGATGCTGTAGTTGACCACATGGGAAACATCCGGAATATCCAGTCCCCTGGCTGCAACATCTGTGGCAACCAGTATCTCTATATCACCCTTTTTAAACTTCTCCATCATCTCATCTCTGTGGGCCTGAGTGTAGTCACCATGGATGGCACCTGCATAATAGCCCATCTGCTGAAGCTTTGAGGCTACCGCATCAACCTCACGCTTTGTATGACAAAAGACCAGGGCCAGGGAAGGGTCCTCTACGTCAAGAAGCCTTGTGAGGGCATGGATTTTGTCTTCCTCTCTAACCTCATAAAAGACCTGCTTGATCTTTGAGACCACTATATCCTTTGCATCTACAGCTACCTTCTCCGGATTTTTCATATAACGCTTTGCGATTCTCAGGATCTCCTGTGGCATTGTTGCGGAAAAGAGCATGGTCTGTCTATCATTGGGGGTCTGTTTCAGTATCTGCTCAATGTCATCGATGAAACCCATGTTAAGCATCTCATCTGCCTCATCAAGTACCACAATGCGTACATCCTTAAGTACGAGAGTTTTTCTCTTTATATGGTCGATGATTCTGCCTGGCGTGCCAACCACAATGTCCACACCCTTTTTGAGGGCTCGAATCTGACGATCTATGGATTGGCCTCCGTATATAGGCACTGTCATCAGCCCCTTATTCCGTGCCATTCTGTTTAGCTCCTGCGCAACCTGCACTGCAAGCTCACGTGTCGGAGCAAGAATGAGGGCATACGGCCTGCGCCCCCTTTTCCCTTTCTCTATGATCGGGATTCCAAAGGCTGCTGTCTTTCCTGTTCCTGTCTGTGCCTGTCCAATGATGTCAAGCCCCTCCATTGCCTTTGGTATGGCAATCTCCTGAATAGGTGTAGGTGACTCGAATCCCATCTCTGATAGAGCCTGTAGTGTCTCGTCGGACAGATTAAAATTGTAAAACCTCTTATACATTACTTCGTTCTCCTTAAATAAAATTTTTGATTTCGTTAGTCCCATCTTACGGACATTCAAATGCCGGAAATTTAGTAGATGGATTTAACAGGTAAAAGATACCCTGTAACATGTACCTTACCTCTGAGAGATTTATAGAAAAATATACAGGTATGCTCAGT